>JALOLN010000056.1 GCA_025455945.1 Actinomycetes bacterium | reverse complement strand
CTTGCGCATGGCCCGGCGGAACGACACCCGGCTGGCCAGCTGCTCCGCGACACCCTGGGCGACGAGCTGGGCGTCGGTCTCGGGGTTCTTGACCTCGAGAATGTTCAGCTGCACCTGCTTGCCGGTGAGCTTCTCGAGGTCGCCGCGGATCCGGTCCGCCTCGGCGCCGCGGCGGCCGATGACGATGCCCGGGCGGGCGGTGTGGATGTCGACGCGGACCCGGTCCCGGGTGCGCTCGATCTCCACCCGCGAGATGCCGGCCCGCTCCATGCCCTTGGTCATCATCCGGCGGATGGCCACGTCTTCCTTGACGTAGTCCTTGTAGAGCCGGTCGGCGTACCACCGGCTCTTGAAGTCGGTCGTGATCCCCAGGCGGAACCCGTGCGGGTTGACCTTCTGGCCCACTAGCGGGTCCTCCCCTTCTTGGCCGGCGCCGTGTCGGCGCCGTCGGTGGCCGATGCCACCACGACCGTGATGTGGCTGGTGCGCTTGCGGATCCGGAAGGCGCGGCCCTGGGCGCGCGGCCGGAACCGCTTGAGCATGGGGCCCTCGTCGACGAAGGCCTCCGCGACCACCAGCGACGCAGGGTCCAGGTGCCCGTTGTGCTCGGCGTTGGCTACGGCACTGTCGAGCACCTTGCCCACCGGCTCGCTGGCGGACTGCGGCGAGAACCGCAGCACGGCCTGCGCGTCGGCCGCGGGCAGGCCGCGGATGAGATCCACCACGCGCCGCGCCTTCATGGGCGAGACGCGCACGTAGCGCGCGCTCGCCCGGGCGGTGGCCCTGGGTTCCATCGGTGTCCCCTTGCTCTTCGAACGGGTGTGTCGGTGCGGGCCGCGGTCAGCGGCGCCGGGCCTTGCGGTCGTCCTTCTCGTGCCCGCGGAAGGTGCGCGTGGGCGCGAACTCGCCCAGCTTGTGGCCGACCATGTTGTCGGTGACGAACACCGGGACGTGCTTGCGGCCGTCGTGCACGGCGATCGTGTGACCGATCATCGCGGGCACGATCATCGAGCGCCGGGACCACGTCTTGATGACGTTGCGGGTGCCCTTGTCGTTCTGGGCGTCCACCTTCTTGATGAGGTGGTCGTCGACGAACGGGCCCTTCTTCAGGCTGCGCGGCATCGCGACGTCACTCCTAGCGCTTCTTGTTGGTCTTGCGACGGCGGACGATCATCTTGTCGCTGGCCTTGTTGGCCCGGCGGGTGCGGCCCTCGGGCTTGCCGGCGGGGTTCACGGGGTGCCGGCCGCCGGAGGTCTTGCCCTCGCCACCGCCGTGCGGGTGGTCCACCGGGTTCATGGCCACGCCGCGTACGGTCGGGCGCTTGCCCTTCCAGCGCATCCGGCCCGCCTTGCCCCAGTTGATGTTCGACTGCTCGGCGTTGCCGACCTCCCCCACCGTGGCCCGGCAGCGCAGGTCGACGTTGCGGATCTCGCCCGAGGGCATCCGCAGCTGGGCGAACGGCCCGTCCTTCGCGACCAGCTGCACGCTGGAGCCGGCGGACCGAGCGATCTTGGCACCGCCCCCCGGCCGCAGCTCGATGGCGTGCACTACGGTGCCGACGGGGATGTTGCGCAGCGGCAGGCTGTTGCCCGGCTTGATGTCCGCCCCCGGACCGTTCTCGATCCGGTCGCCCTGCTGCAGCCGCGTCGGGGCGAGGATGTAGCGCTTCTCGCCGTCGGCATAGTGCAGCAGCGCGATCCGCGCCGTGCGGTTGGGGTCGTACTCGATGTGGGCCACCTTCGCCGGGACGCCGTCCTTGTCCGCGCGCCGGAAGTCGATGACGCGGTACGCCCGCTTGTGCCCGCCGCCCTGGTGCCGGGTCGTGACCCGCCCGTGGTTGTTCCGCCCACCCTTGCTGTTGACCGGGCGCACGAGCGACTTCTCCGGCTCCGACCGGGTGAGCTCGACGAAGTCGGCCACGCTGGAGCCACGGCGGCCCGGCGTCGTCGGCTTGTACTTGCGGATACCCATGGTTGGTTACGTCCTCGTCTACAGGTGCTCTGGGCGCTCGGTCAGGAGACCGGGCCGCCGAAGATGTCGATGCGCTGGCCCGCGGCGACGCTGACCACCGCGCGCTTCGTCGCCGGGCGCCGGCCGAGCCCGGTGCGGGTCCGCCGCACCTTGCCCTGTCGGTTGTTGGTGTTCACGCTCGTCACCGTGACCCCGAACACCTGCTCGACCGCGATCTTGATCTGGGTCTTGTTGGCGCCGGGGCGCACGAGGAACGTGTACTTGTTCTCGTCGAGCAGTCCGTAGCTCTTCTCCGAGATCACGGGCGCGAGCAGGACGTCGCGCGGGTCGGCGATCCTCACGTGTCGCTCCCCTCGGTCATCGCGGCCTCGGACTCGGTCGCCACGGCCTTCGCGCCCTTGCCCGTGGCCGGACCGGCGAGGAACGCCTCGAGGGCGCCCTTGGTGAAGACCACGTCGTCGGAGACGAGGACGTCGTAGGTGTTGAGCTGGTCGGGGACGATGAGGTGCGCCCGGGCGACGTTGCGCAGGCTGAGCCAGGCCACCTCGTCGGTCCGCTCCAGCACCACCAGCAGGTTGCGCCGGTCGGAGACCGAGGCGAGGGCCGCCACCGCGGCCCTCGTCGAGGGCTGGTCACCGTCGATGACCGTGGTCAGCACGTGCACCCGGCCGTTGCGCGCGCGGTCAGAGAGCGCGCCGCGCAGCGCCGCCGCCTTCATCCGCTTCGGCGTCCGCTGCTCGTAGCTGCGCGGCACCGGCCCGTGCACGACGCCGCCGCCGGCGAACTGCGGGGCCCGCGTCGAGCCCTGCCGGGCCCGGCCGGTGCCCTTCTGCCGGTACGGCTTGCGGCCACCGCCGGAGACCTCGCCGCGGCTCTTCACCGCGGCGGTGCCCCGGCGGGCCGCCGCCAGCTGCGCGACGACGACCTGGTGGATGAGAGGGACGTTGACCTGCACGTCGAAGACCTCCGCCGGCAGGTCGACGGACCCGGCCGTCTCCCCGCCCGGGGTCCGGATGTCGATGGTCGTGCTCACGGCCCTCACTTCCCCTTCGCGGCGCTGCGGACCAAGACGATGCCGCCCTTGGGGCCGGGCACCGCGCCCTTGATGAGCAGCAGGCCGCGCTCGGCGTCCACGGCGTGCACCGTGAGGTTCTGGGTGGACTGGCGCGCGCCGCCGTGCTGCCCGGCCATCCGGACGCCCTTGAACACCCGCCCTGGGGTGGCGCAGGCGCCGATCGACCCCGGCTTGCGGTGGTTGCGGTGGGCGCCGTGCGACGCCCCCACGCCGGCGAAGCCGTGCCGCTTCATGACGCCGGCGAAGCCCTTGCCCTTGGTCGTGCCGACGACGTCGACGACCTGGCCGGCCGCGAACACCTCGGCGGTGATCTCCTGGCCCAGGGTGTACTCGCTGGCGTCGTCGGTGCGGAGCTCGACGAGGTGCCGCCGGGGCGTGACCCCGGCCTTGGCGAAGTGTCCGCTCAGTGGCTTGGTGACCCGACGCGGGTCGACGGAGCCGTAGGCGATCTGCACCGCGTGGTAGCCGTCGCTGGCCGGGGTCCGCACCTGGGTCACGACGCACGGCCCGGCCTTGACGACGGTGACCGGGACGAGCCGGTTGCCCTCGTCCCAGACCTGCGTCATACCGAGCTTCTCGCCCAGCACGCCCTTCATCTGCTTGCTCATGGCTGACGGGTCCTCAGAGCTTGATCTCGATGTCGACACCGGCCGGCAGGTCGAGCCGCATGAGCGAGTCGACGGTCTTGGGCGTGGGGTCGAGGATGTCGATGAGCCGCTTGTGCGTGCGCATCTCGAAGTGCTCGCGGCTGTCCTTGTACTTGTGCGGCGAGCGGATGACGCAGTACACGTTCTTCTCGGTCGGCAGCGGCACCGGGCCCGCGACCTGCGCACCAGTACGCGTCACCGTCTCGACGATCTTGCGCGCCGAGCTGTCGATGACCTCGTGGTCGTAGGCCTTGAGCCGGATGCGGATCTTCTGTCCCGCCATGGTGGCTTCGGTGTCCTTCGCTGTCGTGGTGCCGCTGCAGGTGGCCCGGGGGCCGTCGGTCGTGCTGCTCCCTCCGACCCCCGCGGTCGGGTGTGTCGAGACGCTCGCCGCGCCGCACCCGCTGTCGTCGTCGGAGGGTCGGAGGGCCCGGCGAGCCGGGCGCCGGGCCCGGGCCGACCGGGCCACGGGCGACGGCCCGTGCCCCGGCCGGCCCGGCCAGGCAACTTCCCTAGTATGCCGCACCCCGGTGCGGCACGGGAAATCGGACTACTTGAGGATCTTCGTGACCCGGCCGGCACCGACGGTGCGGCCGCCCTCGCGGATGGCGAAGCGCAGGCCCTCCTCCATGGCGATCGGCTGGATGAGGGTGACCTTCATCTCGGTGTTATCGCCGGGCATGACCATCTCGGTGCCCTCGGGGAGGTCCACCACGCCGGTCACGTCGGTCGTCCGGAAGTAGAACTGCGGACGGTAGTTGTTGAAGAACGGCGTGTGCCGGCCGCCCTCGTCCTTGGACAGGATGTAGACCTGGGCCTCGAACTCGGTGTGCGGGGTGATCGACCCGGGCTTGCAGACGACCTGACCGCGCTCGACGTCCTCACGCTTGGTGCCCCGCAGGAGCAGGCCGACGTTCTCCCCGGCCTGGCCCTCGTCGAGGATCTTGCGGAACATCTCCACGCCGGTGACCGTGGTCGTCTGCTTGGCGTCGTGGATGCCCACGATCTCGACGGACTCGTTCACCTTGACGATGCCGCGCTCGATCCGGCCGGTGACGACGGTGCCGCGGCCGGTGATCGTGAAGACGTCCTCGATCGGCATGAGGAACGGCTTGTCGACCTCGCGCTCCGGGGTCGGGATGTAGCTGTCGACCGCGGTCATCAGCTCGAGGATCGACTCGGACCACTTCTCGTCGCCCTGGAGCGCCTGGTAGGCCGAGACCCGCACGACCGGGATGTCGTCGCCGGGGAACTCGTACTCCGAGAGCAGCTCACGGACCTCGAGCTCGACCAGCTCGAGGATCTCCTCGTCGTCGACCATGTCGCACTTGTTCAGCGCCACGACGATCGACGGCACGCCCACCTGGCGGGCGAGCAGCACGTGCTCCTTGGTCTGCGGCATCGGGCCGTCGGTCGCCGCGACCACGAGGATCGCGCCGTCCATCTGGGCCGCGCCCGTGATCATGTTCTTGATGTAGTCGGCGTGGCCGGGGCAGTCGACGTGGGCGTAGTGCCGTGCCTCGGTCTGGTACTCGACGTGCGCGATGGAGATCGTGATACCGCGCTGCCGCTCCTCCGGCGCCTTGTCGATCTGGTCGAACGGCGTGAAGGGGTTGATGTCGGGCATCTTGTCGTGCAGCACCTTGGTGATCGCCGCGGTGAGCGTCGTCTTGCCATGGTCGATGTGACCGATGGTGCCGATGTTGACGTGCGGCTTAGTCCGCTCGAACTTCGCCTTCGCCACTGGGGTCCTCCTCGGGACTTCTGGTTCGTACGCCGTACGACTGTCGGTTGGCTGGGACCGTGCGCTGCGGGTGTGCGTCGCCCGGACCCCTGGGTGGGCCGTGCTTACTCGCCGCGTGCCTTGGCGATGATCTCCTGCGCCACGCTGGCCGGAACCTGCGCGTAGGAGTCGAACTGCATGGAGTAGCTGGCCCGCCCCTGCGTCTTGCTCCGCAGGTCCCCGACGTAGCCGAACATCTCCGACAGGGGGACCAGCGCGGTGACGACCCGTGCGCCGGCCCGTTCGTCCATGGCCTGGATGTGGCCACGACGGCTGTTGAGGTCGCCGATCACCTCACCCATGAAGTCCTCCGGAGTGACGACCTCGACGGCCATCATCGGCTCCATGAGCACTGGCGAGGCCTTGCGGGCGGCCTCCTTGAACGCCATCGAGCCGGCGATCTTGAACGCGAGCTCGCTGGAGTCGACCTCGTGGTACTGGCCGTCCAGCAGGGTGACCTTCACGTCGACCAGCGGGTACCCGGCGAGCACGCCGTACTCCATGGCCTCCTGGCAGCCGGCGTCGACCGACGGGATGTACTCCCGCGGGACCCGGCCACCGGTGACCTTGTTCTCGAACTCGTAGCCGCCGTCGACCTCGCCCCCGCTGGGCTCGATCGCGATGATCACCCGGGCGTACTGGCCGGAGCCACCCGTCTGCTTCTTGTGGGTGTACTCGACCTTGTCGACCCTCTTGGTGATCGTCTCCCGGTAGGCCACCTGCGGCTTGCCGACGTTGGCCTCGACCTTGAACTCCCGGCGCATCCGGTCGACGAGGACGTCGAGGTGCAGCTCGCCCATGCCGGCGATGATCGTCTGGCCGGTCTCCTCGTCGGTGCGCACCTGGAAGGTCGGGTCCTCCTCGGCGAGTCGCTGGATGGCGGTGCCGAGCTTCTCCTGGTCGGCCTTGCTCTTCGGCTCGATGGCGACGTGGATGACCGGCGCCGGGAAGTTCATCGACTCGAGGATCACGGGTGCGGACGCGGCGCTGAGGGTGTCGCCGGTGGTGGTGTCCTTCAGGCCCATCACCGCCACGATGTGGCCGGCGCCCACCCGGTCGATCTCCTCGCGCTTGTTCGCGTGCATCTTGTAGATCTTGCCGATGCGCTCGCGCCGGCCCTTGGTGCTGTTGAGCACCTGGGTGCCGGCCTCGAGGGTACCCGAGTAGACCCGGATGTAGGTGAGCTTGCCCAGGTGCGGGTCACTCATGATCTTGAAGGCGAGGGCCGAGAACGGCTCGGCGTCGTCCGGCCTGCGGGCGATGGCCTGGTCCTCGCTGCCGACCGCGTGCCCCTCGATCGCCCCGACGTCCAGCGGGGAGGGCAGGTAGCGCACCACGGCGTCGAGCATGGGCTGCACGCCCTTGTTCTTGAACGCCGACCCGCACAGCACGGGGGTGAGCTTGCCGGCGATGGTGGCCCGCCGGATCGCTGCGATGAGCTGCTCCTCGGTGGGCTCCTCACCCTCGAGGTAGAGCTCCATCATCTCGTCGTCGTTCTCGGCGATGGTCTCGAGCAGCCGGTCCCGCCAGTCGCGCGCGGCCTCGACGTGGGTGGCCGGGATGTCGAGGGTGTCGTACATCTCCCCCTTGGCGGCCTCCGCGGACCACAGCAGCGCCTTCATGCCGATGAGGTCGACGACGCCCTTGAAGTCCGCCTCGGCGCCGATGGGGATCTGCAGCGGCAGCGGCACGGCGTTCAGCCGGCTGACGATCATGTCCACGCAGCGGTGGAACTCCGCGCCGGTGCGGTCGAGCTTGTTGACGAAGCAGATGCGCGGCACCTGGTAGCGGTCCGCCTGCCGCCAGACGGTCTCGGACTGCGGCTCGACTCCCGCGACGCCGTCGAACACTGCGACCGCTCCGTCGAGCACGCGCAGGGAGCGCTCCACCTCGACGGTGAAGTCGACGTGCCCCGGGGTGTCGATGATGTTGATGACGTGGTCGTCCCAGGAGCAGGTCGTCGCCGCGGAGGTGATGGTGATGCCGCGCTCCTGCTCCTGCGGCATCCAGTCCATCGTGGCGGCGCCGTCGTGCACCTCACCGATCTTGTAGTTGATCCCGGTGTAGTACAGGATCCGCTCGGTCGTCGTGGTCTTGCCCGCGTCGATGTGCGCCATGATCCCGATGTTGCGGACCTTGGCCAGGGCGGCGGCGGTGTCGGTGGACACGTGAGGGCGTCTTCTCTCGCGATCTGGTGAGGGGGGCGGTTACCAGCGGTAGTGCGCGAAGGCCTTGTTGGACTCGGCCATCTTGTGGGTGTCCTCGCGCTTCTTCACGCTCGCGCCGAGGCCGTTGCTGGCGTCGAGCAGCTCGTTCATCAGCCGCTCGGTCATGGTCTTCTCCCGCCGGGCCCGCGAGTAGCTGACCAGCCAGCGCAGGGCGAGGGTGGTGCTCCGCCCGGGGCGCACCTCGACCGGCACCTGGTAGGTGGCGCCACCCACGCGGCGGCTGCGGACCTCCAGGGTGGGCTTGACGTTGTCCAGCGCGCGCTTGAGCGTGATGACGGGGTCGGTGCCCGACTTCTCCCGGCACCCCTCGAGGGCGCCGTAGACGATGCGCTCGGCGGTGGACTTCTTGCCGTCCAGCAGGACCTTGTTGACCAAGGCGGTGACCAGCGGGCTGCCGTAGACGGGGTCGACGACGACGGCGTGCTTCGGGGCGGGGCCCTTGCGGGGCATCAGCTCTTCTCCTTCTTCGCACCGTAACGACTGCGCGCCTGCTTGCGGTTCTTGACGCCCTGGGTGTCGAGCGAGCCCCGGATGATCTTGTAGCGGACGCCGGGCAGGTCCTTCACCCGGCCGCCCCGGACCAGCACGATCGAGTGCTCCTGCAGGTTGTGCCCGACACCCGGGATGTACGCCGTGACCTCGATCTGGCTGGTCAGCCGGACCCGGGCCACCTTGCGCAGCGCCGAGTTCGGCTTCTTGGGGGTCGTCGTGTAGACGCGGGTGCACACCCCACGGCGCTGGGGGCTGCCCTTCAGCGCCGGGGTCTTGGTCTTGCCGATCTTGTCCTGCCGGCCCTTGCGGACCAGCTGCTGGATCGTGGGCACCGCGTCTCCGTCTGTCTCGTGTGTCCTGCGTCGTCATGCTGTCCTGCCCCGCCGACCCACGCGGTCGGGCGTGTCAGGCCCGTCCCTCAGGCCGCGCGACAACCGCGACGATCGAAGGCCGGGTGGTGCCGTGCGGCGCACGGGGCGCCCGCACCGGGCCCGGGCGGACCCAGGCACAAACCGGAAGGGTACCGGTCGGGCCGTCCGACGGTCAAAGCGACCGCCCCCGGAAGCCGGCCGGGCGGGACGCGGCACGCAGGCCGCGACCGCCCCCGGCCGCCGGGTCAGCCTCGGTAGTCGAAGTCGAAGTCCTCCAACGGGACGGCCTGGCCGGAGCCGGAGCCGAACGTCGAGTAGTCGACCTCGTCGTAGACCGCCAGGGAGTACATGGCCGCCTTGGCCTCCTCGGTGGGCTCGACCCGGATGTTGCCGTACCGGGGCAGGCCGGTGCCGGCCGGGATGAGCTTGCCGATGATGACGTTCTCCTTCAGCCCGAGCAGCGGGTCGGACTTGGCGTGGATCGCCGCGTCGGTGAGGACCCGCGTGGTCTCCTGGAAGGAGGCTGCCGACAACCAGGACTCGGTGGCCAGCGACGCCTTGGTGATCCCCATGAGCTCGGGACGACCCGAGGCGGGGGTCCCGCCCTCGGACACGATGCGCCGGTTGTCGTCTTCGAACCGGGCGCGCTCGACCAGCTCGCCGGGCAGCATCTCCGCGTCGCCCGACTCGATGATCGTCACCCGCTTGAGCATCTGGCGGACGATGACCTCGATGTGCTTGTCGTGGATCGACACGCCCTGGGACCGGTAGACCTCCTGCACCTGGTCCACGAGGTAGCGCTGCACGGCCCGCGGCCCGAGGATCCGCAGCACCTGCTTGGGGTCCACAGCGCCGGCCACGAGCTGGTCCCCGACCTCGATGTGCTGACCCTCGGCGACCAGCAGGCGGGACCGCTTGGACACCGGGTACCCGACCTCGTCCGAGCCGTCGTCGGGGACCACGATGATCTTCCGGGACCGGTCGGCGTCCTCGATCCGCACCCGTCCGGCGGCCTCGCTGATCGGGGCGACGCCCTTCGGGGTGCGGGCCTCGAACAGCTCGACGACGCGGGGCAGGCCATGGGTGATGTCCTCACCGGCGACCCCGCCGGTGTGGAACGTCCGCATGGTCAGCTGGGTGCCGGGCTCGCCGATCGACTGCGCGGCGATGATCCCGACGGCCTCGCCGACGTCCACGAGCTTGCCCGAGGCCAGCGACCGGCCGTAGCAGGCCGCGCAGGTGCCGACCTTGCTCTCGCAGGTGAGGACGCTGCGCACCCTGGCGGACTCGACCCCGCGCTCGACCAGCTCGTCGATCAGCGCCATCGTGACGTCGGTGCCCGCCTCGGCAACGACCGCGCCGTCGACCCGTGCGGCCTCGGCGAGCGTCCGTGCGTACACCGCCGCCTCGACGTCGTCGTGCGCCCGGAACCCGCCGTCGGCGCGGGGCACCGCGACGGGGAACACCAGGCCCCGGTCGGTGCCACAGTCCTCCTCGCGGACGATGACGTCCTGGGAGACGTCGACCAGCCGACGGGTGAGGTAGCCGGAGTCCGCGGTCCGCAGGGCGGTGTCGGCCAGGCCCTTGCGGGCGCCGTGCGTGGAGATGAAGTACTCCAGCACGGACAGACCCTCGCGGAAGTTGGACTTGATCGGCCGCGGGATGATCTCGCCCTTGGGGTTGGCCACCAGGCCGCGCATGCCGGCGATCTGCCGGACCTGCATCATGTTCCCGCGGGCGCCGGAGTGGACCATCATCCAGACCGGGTTGGTCCGGGGGAAGTTCGCCTCCATGGCGTCGGCGACCTCGTTGGTCGCCTGGTTCCAGATCTCGATGAGCTCCTGGCGGCGCTCGTCGTCGGTGATGAGGCCCTTCTCGTACTGGCCCTGCACCTGCTCGGCCCGGGTCTCGTAGTCGTTGAGGATCTCGTTCTTCCGCGCCGGCGTCACCACGTCACCGATGGAGATGGTCACCCCCGCCCGGGTGGCCCAGTGGAAGCCCTTCTCCTTCAGGGCGTCCAGCGTCGCCGCCACCTGGACCTTCGGGTAGCGCTCGGCCAGCTTGTTGACGATCTCGGAGAGCTGCTTCTTGCCCACCTCGGTGTCGACGAAGGGGTAGTCGACGGGCAGCGCCTCGTTGAACAGCGCACGGCCGAGGGTGGTATCGACGGTCACCGGCATCCCCTGCTGCCAGCCCTCCGGCGCCGCCCACTCCTCCGGCGGGACGACGTCGGGGAACCGGATCCGGACCCGGGCCTGCAGGTCCAGCGAGCCCGCGTCGTAGGCGTGCAGGGCCTCCGCCACCGAGGAGAAGGCCCGGCCCTCGCCCTCGACACCGGTGGACTCCCGGGTGAGGTGGAACAGCCCGATGACCATGTCCTGGGTCGGCGAGGTGATCGGCCGGCCGTGCGCCGGCGAGAGGATGTTGTTCGTCGACAGCATGAGAATGCGTGCCTCGGCCTGCGCCTCCGCCGACAGCGGCAGGTGCACCGCCATCTGGTCGCCGTCGAAGTCGGCGTTGAACGCGGTGCAGACCAGCGGGTGGATCTGGATCGCCTTGCCCTCGACCAGCTGCGGCTCGAA
>JALOLN010000224.1 GCA_025455945.1 Actinomycetes bacterium | reverse complement strand
TCCGGGTGGACGGCCGCCCGGCCGGCCGGGTCGGCGAGCGCTGCCTGGACGCCCTCGCCGACGCCCTCGCCCGGCTCACCTCCGCCGCCCATCCCGGCTCGCCCGCCGCGCGGCGCTGGCCCGACCCGCTGGACCGCTTCCCCCCGACGACGCTCGAGGAGGGGCTGCGCCGGTACGCGGAGACCGCCGGGCTGGACCCCGACCTCGCCTGGCGGACCGCCCGCCCGCTGCTGCCCCGTGACGGCGAGCTGTTCGCCTTCCGGCACCGCGACCCCGACGACCCCGAGGGCCGGGCCGAGCTGCGCTGCCAGCTCAGGGTGGACGCGCGATGGGTGGACGGCCGGTGGCGGCTGTCCCAGCGCGCCGTCCTCGACGCCTGGGGCGACGACGGCAGTGCGGTGCGGGCCTCGCTGACGGCCGTGGCCCTGGCCGAGCTGCTGCGGACGCTGCTCACCGAGGCAGGCGTCACCCTGGCCGCGCTGCGCCCCACCGGCTGAGGCCGCGACGGTAGGCTGACCGCGGCCGAGGGAGGTGCGGGCGCCGGTGGGCCTGTCCGATCTGCTCTACGGCGCCTACTCGCGCCGGGTGGCGGCCGCGTTGCCCCCGGAGCGGATCCCCCGCCACGTCGGCGTCATCCTCGACGGCAACCGTCGCTGGGCCCGCGACGCGGGAACCACGGCAAGCGTCGGGCACAAGGTGGGAGCCGGCAAGATCGAGGAGTTCCTCGGCTGGTGCGAAGAGGTCGGCGTCGAGGTGGTCACCTTGTGGCTGCTGTCGACGGACAACCTGGCCCGCTCCGGTGCCGAGCTGGCCGACCTGCTGGCGATCATCGAGGACACGGTGCGGTCGCTGGCCGCGGCCGGCCGCTGGCGGGTCCACCCCGTGGGCGCGCTGGACCTGCTCCCGGACGCCACCGCCGCGGTCCTCAAGGCCGCCGCCGACGCGACCTCCGGTGTCGACGGGCTGATCGTCAACGTGGCTGTGGGCTACGGCGGGCGCCAGGAGATCGCCGACGCCGTGCGGGCCCTGCTGCAGGAGCACGCCGAGCGCGGGACCTCGATCGAGGAGCTGGCCGGGCTGCTGGACGTCGAGCACATCGCCGAGCACCTCTACACCCGTGGCCAGCCCGACCCCGACCTCGTGATCCGGACGTCGGGCGAGCAGCGGCTGTCCGGGTTCCTGCTGTGGCAGAGCGCCCACTCGGAGTTCTACTTCTGCGAGGCCTACTGGCCGGACTTCCGCCGGGTGGACTTCCTGCGCGCGCTGCGCTCCTACGCGGCCCGCGGCCGCCGGTTCGGCACCTGAAGCCCCGGGTCAGCCCTGGGCGCGGGCCGCGCGAATCCGCTCCGCGCGGCGGGCCGCGCGCGCCGAGACCCGCCGGGCCGCCGCGGACGTGATCGCGGGTGCGGGCGGGTTGGGGTTCAGGGGGTTGCGGCAGTAGATCGTGCCGCGGACGACGAGGTCGCCGTCGACCTCGACCGAGCCCGAGGCGTACAGCGCCGTGGAGTCCCGGTCGACCGCCTCGGCGTACACCCCGAAGCCGCCGAGCGCCCCTGCGCCGTAGACCGCGGCGCCGCCGTTGGAGCTGCCGACGACCGCGTCGCCGCCGCTCTCGTGGATCCCCCACACCGCGTAGCGGTCGGGTGCGTCGGCGAGCGCCTGCACACCGTCCGCCCGGCGGCCGTCGGCGAGGACGGCGGCGGCGTAGTCGGCCGGTGCCGTCCCGAGGTGCTGGGCCAGGATCGCCGACCGGGTGGCCTCGAGGGTGGTGGCGACGACGCCGTAGTTGCGGTTGCCCACCGCGGCCAGCGCCGATCCGGCCCCCGGTGCGGCGGCACCGTTGACCGCGCTGAGCCCGGCGTGCGAGGCGCTGGACGACTGGGTCGCGATGCCGATGCCCGCCACGGCCACCACCTGGATCCCGCGGCCGGTCCCGGAGTTGGCCACGTACAGCCCCGGGGACGACGTGCCCGCCTTGAGGCTGGTCTGGGCGGTGGCCGCGTTGGCCGCGCCGAGGACCAGGGCACCGCCGTTGGCGGCCGCCGCAGGACGGGCGGCCACCACCCCGGCGACTCCCGCCGCCGCGGCGGCGGCCCCGGTCGCGAGGACTCGCCGCCGGGTGGGGGTGTCGGTGGGCTCGGGTGTGGCAGCGGCGGGGGACGTCGGGTCGGTCATCGGGTCCTCACGCAGGTCGAGGGCGGGCGTCGGCGCGACAGTACCGGGCGCCGGTGGGCCGGCTCGGCGTGGCGCCCGAAGCGCGCGGCTGGCGCCGCGTAGCGTCCGCAGGGTCGGACCGGCGCTGGGCCGGACCGCCGGGAGGCCCGCTGCCGCATGACCGACGCGACCCTCGCCGCACGTCGGACGTACGTGCTGGACACCAGCGTCCTGCTCTCCGACCCCCGCGCGCTGCTGCGCTTCGCCGAGCACGAGGTCGTGCTGCCGGTGGTCGTCATCAGCGAGCTGGAGGCGAAGCGGTCCCACCCCGAGCTCGGCTACTTCGCCCGCGAGGCGCTGCGCCTGCTCGATGACCTGCGCCTGGCGGCCGGCCGGCTCGACCGCCCGGTGCCGCTGAACGGCACGGGGGGCACGCTCACCGTCGAGCTCAACCACAGCGACCCCGCGGTGCTGCCGGCCGGGTTCCGCCAGGGTGACAACGACACCCGCATCCTGGCGGTCGCCCGCAGCCTCTCCGCGGAGGGCCACGACGTCACCCTGGTGTCCAAGGACCTGCCGATGCGGGTCAAGGCCTCGGCAGTGGGGCTGCCGGCCGAGGAGTACCGGGCCGAGCTGGCTGTGGAGTCCGGCTGGACGGGGATGGCCGAGCTCGAGGTCGGCTCCGGCGTCATCGACGAGCTGTACGCCCACGAGCGGGTGGAGCTGGACGTCGCGGGTGAGCTGCCCTGTCATACCGGGCTGGTGCTGCTCTCCAACCGCGGCAGCGCCCTCGGCCGCGTGCTGCCGGACAAGCAGGTCGCGCTGGTGCGGGGGGACCGCGACGCCTTCGGGCTGCACGGCCGCAGTGCCGAGCAGCGCATCGCCTTGGACCTGCTGCTGGACCACGAGGTCGGGATCGTCTCCCTCGGCGGCCGGGCCGGCACCGGCAAGTCGGCGCTGGCCCTGTGCGCCGGGCTGGAGGCCGTCCTCGAGCGTCGACAGCACCGCAAGGTCGTGGTCTTCCGTCCCGTCTACGCCGTCGGCGGCCAGGACCTCGGGTACCTGCCCGGGACCGAGGCCGAGAAGATGGGCCCCTGGGGACAGGCGGTCTTCGACACGCTCACCGCGCTGACCACCCAGGACGTCGTCGACGAGGTCGTCGACCGGGGGATGCTCGAGGTACTGCCCCTCACGCACATCCGCGGGCGGTCGCTGCACGACGCGTTCGTCATCGTGGACGAGGCGCAGTCCCTGGAGCGCAACGTCCTGCTGACCGTGCTCTCCCGGATCGGGCAAGGGTCCCGTGTCGTCCTCACCCACGACGTCGCCCAGCGCGACAACCTCCGCGTCGGCCGGCACGACGGGGTCGTCGCCGTCGTCGAGAAGCTCAAGGGCCACCCGCTGTTCGCCCATGTGACCCTCTCCCGCAGCGAGCGGTCGCCGATCGCCGCGCTGGTGACCGAGATGCTCGAGGATCTCCGCTGAGGCGCGGGCACTGCTGTCCGATTGGTCACGCTCCGTAGCACTTCGCCCGGGGCTGGTGGTGACCTTCCGCACACGAG
>JALOLN010000223.1 GCA_025455945.1 Actinomycetes bacterium | reverse complement strand
GCGCCACCCGGCGCTCGAGGTCGGTGATGGGACGCACCCGACCACGGTATGCCCGGGCCCCGACAGCTTCCATCCGCTCCTGCGGCGGCGGTCCGGATGGGATGATGAGGGGGTGGCGAGCTGGGTGGTGACGGGCCAGCGCGGTCAGGCTGCGCGGCGTCCGACCGCCGGGACGCCGACCGTGCGGCGGGCCGGCCAGCGTCCGACCGCCCCGCCGCGCCACCGCCGCTCCCGCTCGCTGTTCCCCGACGGGCGGCACCGGGCACCGCGTGACCTGCTCGGCCTGTGGGGACTGCCGCTGGCCGTGGCCGCGGTGATCGTCGTCACGCTCACCGTGCTGCTGCTGCTGACCGACGTGGCGACCGCGGCCGGCCCGTAGCCGTCAGGCCAGCCGGGCGGTGATCTCCGACCACAGCTCGCCGACCTGCGCCTCCAGCTCGTCGAGGGTGCCCGAGTTGTCGAGCACGACGTCCGCGACAGCGGCCCGCTCGTCGGCGCTGGCCTGGGCGGCCACCCGGGCCCGGACGTCCTCCAGCCGCATGCCGCGCCCCTCGACGACGCGGGCCACCCGGACCTCCTCGGGCGCCTCCACGACGACCACGAGGTCGTAGGCGCCGGCGAGGCCCTTCTCGACCAGCAGCGGGACGTCGTAGACGACGACGGCGTCCTCAGGGGCGGCGGCGATCAGCTCGGCGGACCGGGCGCCGACCGTCGGGTGGACGATGGCCTCGAGCCTGGCCAGGGCGGCGTCGTCGCCGAAGACGACGTCGGCGAGCCGGGCGCGGTCGAGGGAGCCGTCGGCGGCCAGCACGTCCGGGCCGAACTCCGCGGCCACCTCGGCGAGACCGGGCGAGCCGGGCGCCAGCGCCTCGCGCGCCAGCGCGTCGGCGTCCACGACCACGGCACCGTAGGCGGCCAGCATGCGGGCGACCTCGCCCTTGCCCGCCCCGATCCCGCCGGTCAGTCCCACGGTCAGCACGGCCCGACCCTACGCTGGGGTCCGCCGACCAGGGAGGGAGATCCGGTGTCCGAGGCGCCCGAAGCGACGTTGGTGGGTGACGCCCTGGGGTGGTTTGAGCTGCTCGTCACCGGGACGTTGGGCCAGGAGCGCGCCTACCCCCCGGCGGGCAGCACGGCGGTGCTGGTGCCGCCGCTGCTGGTGCCCGCGGCCACCGCCGCCGCCGCGCTGGCCGCGGAGCGCCTGGACCTGCGCGACCCCGAGGGGGCCGGCCTCGGCCACGTTGCCGTCCGGGCCACCGGCCCCAGCCCCGAGGGGGGCACCAGCTGGGTCGCCGGGCCGCTGGTCGACGCCGCGCCGCCCCGGCACCTCGACCACGTGGACCTGCGCCGCACGCCCGAGCAGGTGCGGGCGGCCGGGTCCGGGCCCCGGACCGCGTTCTGGCCGGACTGGCCGGTCGCGCGCTCGGTGCGGGAGGCGGCCGCCGGGACGGCGCGGGAGCGCGGTGGCGTGCTGCTCACCCTGGTCAACCTGGCACCGGACGACGAGACCCACTCCCGGGCGCACCGGGCCGTGCGGCTGGCGCGGGCCGCCACCACGGGGCCACCCGGGGACACGACGGTCCTGCTCGGCGGGCCCCGGCTGGGCTGGTCGGCGGACGACGTCCTGCTCCGCGCCGCCGTGGCCCACGGGTACGGCGCGGACGTGCTGCTGGTGCCGGCGCGGCGCCTGGCCGACCTCGGGGACACGGTCGGGCCGCTGCTGGCCGCTGCGGCCGACCGCGGCGTCGACGTGCGGCCGGTCGCGGGCGAGCCGGACCTCGACCCCGCCGCGCTCGACGCCCTGCTCGACGCCGGCTCGCCGCTGCCGGACTGGTACGCCGAGAAGCCGGTGGCCGAACTGCTCGTCCAGGGGCACCGCCCACGCCACCGGGCGGGGTTCACCGTGCTGCTCAGCGGCCTGTCGGGGTCCGGCAAGTCGACGGTGGCACGCGGGCTGGTGGCCCGGCTGCTCGAGCACGACGAGCGCGCAGTGGTGCTGCTGGACGGCGACGAGGTGCGGCTGCACCTGTCCCAGGGGCTCGGGTTCGGCCGTGCGGACCGGGACACCAACGTCCGGCGGATCGGCTACGTCGCCGCCCAGGTCACCAAGGCGGGCGGCGTCGCCGTGTGCTGCCCGATCGCGCCGTACGACGCCACGCGCCGCGACGTCCGAGCGATGGTCGAGCAGTACGGCGGCTTCGTCCTCGTCCACGTCGCGACGCCGCTGGAGGAGTGCGAGCGCCGCGACCGCAAGGGGCTGTACGCCAGGGCCCGGCGCGGGGAGATCCCCGAGTTCACCGGGGTGTCGGACCCCTACGAGTCCCCGGAGGACGCCGAGGTGGTCGTCGACACGACGGGCCGGACGCTGGCCGAGGCGGTGGCGGAGGTGGAGTCGGGGCTGCGCCGGCTCGGCCTGGGCGACTGGCCCGCCTGAGGGCCCCACCTCCCTCCACAAGATCGAGGGAAGCCCTCCCGTGCCGGAGCACGGGAGGGCTTCCCTCGATCACGCGTGGGGTCGGGTGGTTACTCGGCCCCGGTGAGCTTCTCCCGCAGCGCGGCCAGCGCCTCGTCGGAGGCCAGCGTGCCGGTGGCCTCCGGAGCCGCCTCCGCCGAGGAGTACGTCGACGGGCCCTCGGCGCTGGCCTCGGCGTCGGCCTTGCGGGCCTCCTCGACCTGCTTCTTGTGCGCCTCGAAGCGCTTCTGCGCCTCGGCGTACTGCTTCTCCCAGGTCTCCCGCTGGGCGTCGTAGCCCTCCAGCCACTCCCCCGTCTCGGGGTCGAAGCCCTCGGGGTAGACGTACTGCCCGGCGTCGTCGTAGGTGGCCGGCATGCCGTACAGCGTGGGGTCGAAGGTGCCGCCGACCGCCTCGCCGATCGTGCCCTCGTTGGCCTGCTTCAGCGACAGCGAGATGCGCCGGCGCTCGAGGTCGATGTCGATGACCTTGACGAAGATCGAGTCGTTGACCTGGACGACCTGCTCGGGGATCTCCACGTGCCGCTCGGCCAGCTCGGAGATGTGGACCAGGCCCTCGATGCCGTCGTCGACCCGGACGAACGCGCCGAACGGCACCAGCTTGGTGACCTTCCCGGGCACGACCTGGCCGATCTGGTGGGTCCGGGCGAACTGCTGCCACGGGTCCTCCTGCGTCGCCTTCAGCGACAGGGAGACCCGCTCGCGGTCCATGTCGACGTCCAGGACCTCGACGGTGACCTCCTGGCCCACCTCGACGACCTCCGACGGGTGGTCGATGTGCTTCCAGGACAGCTCCGAGACGTGTACCAGGCCGTCTACGCCGCCGAGGTCGACGAACGCGCCGAAGTTGACGATCGAGGAGACGACGCCGCTGCGCACCTGGCCCTTCTGCAGGGTGGTGAGGAAGTTCTGCCGCACCTCGGACTGGGTCTGCTCCAGCCACGCCCGCCGCGACAGCACGACGTTGTTGCGGTTCTTGTCCAGCTCGATGATCTTCGCCTCGAGCTCGCGGCCGACGTACGGCTGCAGGTCGCGCACCCGGCGCATCTCCACCAGGGACGCCGGCAGGAAGCCGCGCAGCCCGATGCTTCTCGATCGTGCCCCAGGCGCGCTCGTACTGGGCGCGCTTCTTGGACAGGATGAGCCGGCCCTCCTTGTCCTCCTTCTGGAGGACCAGGGCCTCGACCTCGTCACCGACCTTGACGACCTCGTTGGGGTCGACGTCGTGCTTGATCGACAGCTCGCGGGAGGGGATGACCCCCTCGGTCTTGTAGCCGATGTCGAGGAGGACCTCGTCGCGGTCGACCTTGACGATCACTCCCTCGACGATGTCGCCGTCGTTGAAGTACTTGATGGTCAGGTCGATGGCGGCCATGAAGTCGTCGGCGGAGCCGATGTCGTTCACCGCGACCTGCTTCGTAGTCGAGGCAGGGGCCGTCGGGTCAGTGGTACCGGTCGTCATGTGGGTAGGGGCTCCGATGCGGACAGTGGGTCGTACGGACGCGCAGGGGCCCTTGGATCGACGTGCCGGGACCCGGTCGGGTGAGGAACGGGGAGCTCATCGAGCGAGAGCCTGCTCGGTCCGAGGTCACGCAGGCCCACAACGCGGCGGTCAGTCTACGTTTGCGCACGTGACAGGGTCAATCGACGTCGCCCGGCTGCGGCCCCGCCCCTCTCCCCTGCTGATCCAGGGAACCTCACTCGGGCTGGGGGCCGGGCGGGCTTCCCTGGATCACGGGGTGGCGCCGTGGAGGTGAGCAGGCGGACGGCGGGGGCGGAGGAGTCCCGCCGGGCCAGCCGCGCCTGGTGGGACGCCGCGGCGGACGACTACCAGGCCGAGCACGGCGACGCCCTCGGCGACGTCCGCTTCGTCTGGGGCCCCGAGGGGGTGACCGAGGAGGAGCTCGGCCTGCTGGGCGACGTCGCCGGCCGCCGGGTGCTCGAGGTCGGCTGCGGCGCCGCGCAGTGCGCCCGGTGGCTGGCCTCCCGGGGCGCGGAGGTCGCCGCGTTCGACCTCTCCGCCGGGCAGCTGCGTCACGCCCGGGCGGCCGACCGGCGTACGGGCTGGACGGTCCCGGTGGTGCAGGCCGACGCCTGCGCGCTGCCGTTCGCGGCGGCGGCCTTCGACACGGTCTGCTCGTCGTACGGGGCCCTGCCGTTCGTGGCCGACCAGGAGGCGCTGCACCGCGAGGTGGCCCGCGTGCTGCGCCCCGGCGGCCGCTGGGTGTTCTCCGTGACCCACCCGGCGCGCTGGACGCTGCCCGACGACCCCGGGCCGGACGGCCTGGTGGTCCGGCACTCCTACTTCGACCGGACGCCGTACGTCGAGCAGGACGCCACCGGGGCCGCCACCTACGTCGAGCACCACCGCACGCTGGGCGACCGGGTCCGCGAAGTCGTCGCCGCCGGGTTCACCCTCGTCGACGTCGTCGAGCCGGAGTGGCCGGAGGACAACCGGCTGGTGTGGGGCGGCTGGAGCCCGCTGCGGGGCGCGCTGGTGCCCGGGACGGCGATCTTCGTCTGCGCCCGGGCGTGAGCCGCGCGCCGGCAGACGGCTATTCGTTCTCCTCGCGCCGGGCCCCGAGGACCATCCAGAGCCCGAGCCCGCCGAGCACCAGGCCACCGATCAGCCCGACGAGCGGCACGGTGCTCTGGATGAGGGTGAGCTGCGAGGAGCCGTCCTTGGCCGTCTTCACGGCGTTGGCCGTGTTCGCCTCGGTGAACCCGAGCTGGGCGGCGAGCAGCACGAGGCCCTCGCTGCCGTCGGGCGCGGCCAGGTACTGCTTCTGGTCCTCCTGGCCCCTCACCACGGCGCCGGTGACCGGCTCGACCCACACCGTCCGCGTGTTGGAGTAGAAGCGCGGCGCCTTGTAGGCGGTCAGCTCGGGTGCTCCGACGAGCGCCCCCGGGACCTCGAGCTCGGCGTACTGCGTCGGCTCGATGACCTGCTCGTACTTGTACACGTCCAGGTCGAGGATCTTGTCGGTGCCCTTGTACTCCATCGGCAGGGCCTTGCCCAGGGTGCCGTCGAAGTACAGGTAGGTCTTCTTCTCGGCACCGAACCCGAACTTGTAGGGCGCGATGCCCGAGAAGTCGGTGATCGGGGTGCCATCGAGGTTGGCGTCGCAACAGTCGAGCATCTTGGAGCTGTGCCCGTCGAACGCGATGCGCTCGGTGCTGGCGTCGACCAGCTTCTTGTCACCGTCGACGACCTCCTGGGCCG
>JALOLN010000055.1 GCA_025455945.1 Actinomycetes bacterium | reverse complement strand
CTCGAGGTCAAGAACCCCGAGACCGACGCCCAGCTCGTCGCCCAGGGTGTCGCGGAGCAGCTGGCCAGCCGGGTGTCGTTCCGCCGGGCCATGCGCAAGTCGATGCAGTCGGCGATGAAGGCCGGCGCCCAGGGCATCCGGGTGCAGGTCTCGGGCCGGCTCGGCGGCGCCGAGATGAGCCGTTCGGAGTTCTACCGCGAGGGCCGGGTGCCGCTGCACACGCTGCGGGCGAACATCGACTACGGCTTCTACGAGGCCAAGACGACCTTCGGCCGGATCGGCGTGAAGGTGTGGGTGTACAAGGGCGACGTCGTCGGCGGCAAGGTGGAGCGCGAGGTCGCCCTGCCCGGCCGTGGCCCGTCACGCCCCGGCCGGCCCGCGCGTCCCCGGCGGCCCGTGGAGGCACCCGTCGCCGAGGCGCCCGTGGTCGAGGCGCCCGTGGTCGAGGCCGCCCAGCCCGAGCCCACCGGAACGGAGGCCTGACCCGATGCTGATCCCACGGCGGGTCAAGCACCGCAAGCAGCACCGGCCGGACCGGCACGGGACCGCCAGCGGCGGCACCCGGGTCGCGTTCGGCGAGTTCGGCCTGCAGGCCCTCGAGCCCGCCTACGTGACCAACCGGCAGATCGAGGCCGCGCGTATCGCGATCACCCGGCACATCCGCCGCGGCGGCAAGGTCTGGATCACGGTCTACCCGGACCGGCCGCTGACCAAGAAGCCGGCCGAGACCCGGATGGGGTCCGGCAAGGGCTCGCCGGAGTGGTGGGTGGCCAACGTCAAGCCCGGACGCGTGATGTTCGAGCTGTCCTACCCCAACGAGAAGGTGGCCCGCGAGGCGCTGCGCCGCGCGGCCCACAAGCTCCCGATGAAGTGCCGGATCGTCCGGCGCGAGGCAGGTGAGATCTGATGGCCATCGGCACCAGGGCCGTCGAGCTGCGGGGCCTCGCCGACGACGAGCTCGTGGCGAAGCTCAAGGAGGCCAAGGAGGAGCTGTTCAACCTTCGCTTCCAGGCCGCGACCGGCCAGCTGGAGAGCCACGGGCGGCTGCGCGCCGTCCGCACCGACATCGCCCGTATCTACACGGTGATGCGCGAGCGCGAGCTCGGCATCACGACGTTCGAGCCCGGCAGCGACGCATGACTGAGAAGAGTGAGATGAGCCAGCACGCCCGCGGCTTCCGCAAGACGCGCGAGGGCCTCGTCGTCAGCGACAAGATGGACAAGACCGTCGTCGTCGCCGTCGAGGACCGGGTCAAGCACCCCCTGTACGGCAAGGTCATCCGCCGCACCAGCAAGCTCAAGGCCCACGACGAGGCCAACACCTGTGGGGTGGGTGACCGGGTGCTCCTCATGGAGACCCGGCCGCTCAGCGCCACGAAGCGGTGGCGGGTCGTCGAGGTCCTCGAGCGGGCCAAGTAACCATCCGTTCGGCCAGGCTCGCCGCCCCTTCCCGGGGTCCGAGAACCGGCAGACAACCAGGAGACTGACGTGATCCAGCAGGAGTCGCGACTGCGTGTCGCCGACAACACCGGCGCCAAGGAGATCTTGTGCATCCGGGTGCTCGGCGGCTCCGGCCGGCGGTACGCCGGCATCGGCGACGTCATCGTGGCGACCGTCAAGGACGCCATCCCCGGCGGCAACGTCAAGAAGGGGGACGTCGTCAAGGCGGTCGTCGTGCGCACGGTGAAGGAGCGCCGCCGTCCGGACGGCTCCTACATCAAGTTCGACGAGAACGCCGCCGTGATCC
The DNA here is from genome assembly GCA_025455945.1 of Actinomycetes bacterium. Taxonomy (GTDB): domain Bacteria; phylum Actinomycetota; class Actinomycetes; order Prado026; family Prado026; genus Prado026. The sequence continues at coordinate 9,464 of JALOLN010000055.1, read as the reverse complement.
TCAAGGCCGACGGGGACCCGCGCGGGACCCGCATCTTCGGCCCGGTGGGCCGGGAGCTGCGGGACAAGAAGTTCATGAAGATCATTTCGCTCGCCCCGGAGGTGCTCTAGCCATGGCGGCCATGCACGTCAAGAAGGGCGACCTCGTCCTGGTCATCAGCGGCAAGGACAAGGGGCTGACCGGACGGGTCATCGCGGCCTATCCCAAGGAGCAGCGCGTCCTCGTCGAGGGTGTGAACCGGATCAAGAAGCACACCAAGGTCAGCCAGTCCGCGCGGGGGGCCAAGACCGGCGGGATCGTCACCCAGGAGGCCCCGATCCACGTGTCCAACGTGATGCCCGTGGTCGAGGTCGAGGGCAAGAAGATCGGGACACGGGTGGGTTCGCGCACCGACGACTCCGGCCAGAGGGTCCGCGTCGCCAAGCGGACCGGTGAGGACATCTGATGACCGCGACCACCCAGGAGCGCACCCTGCCGCGGCTGAAGCAGCGCTACCGCACCGAGATCCTGCCGGCGCTGCGCGAGGAGTTCTCCTACGCCAACGTCATGCAGGTCCCGGGGCTGACCAAGATCGTCGTCAACATGGGCGTGGGGGAGGCGGCCCGCGACTCCAAGCTCATCGAGGGCGCGGTCCGCGACCTCGCGGCGATCACCGGCCAGAAGCCGAGCGTCACCAAGGCGCGCAAGTCCATCGCCCAGTTCAAGCTGCGCGAGGGGATGCCGATCGGGGCGCACGTGACCCTGCGCGGCGACCGCATGTGGGAGTTCCTCGACCGGCTGCTCACGGTGGCGCTGCCCCGCATCCGTGACTTCCGCGGTCTCAACCCGGGGCAGTTCGACGGCCAGGGCAACTACACCTTCGGCCTCACCGAGCAGAGCATGTTCCACGAGATCGACCAGGACAAGATCGACCGGGTCCGGGGCATGGACATCACGCTCGTCACCACCGCGAAGAACGACGCGGAGGGCCGTGCGCTCCTCCGTCACCTCGGCTTCCCGTTCAAGGAGTCCTGACCGTGGCCAAGAAGGCGCTTGTCAACAAGGCGGCCCGCACGCCGAAGTTCAAGGTGCGCGGGTACACCCGGTGCAGCCGGTGCGGCCGGCCGCACTCGGTGTACCGAAAGTTCGGGCTGTGCCGGGTCTGCCTTCGTGAGATGGCGCACCGCGGCGAGCTCCCCGGCGTCACCAAGAGCAGCTGGTAACCGACTACGTCGCAGGTCCCCCGGCAGGCACCGCGTCTCGACGCGGCGCGGCACGGGGCGAAACCCCGGCGAGAAAGGCCTCAGGCCGACCATGACCATGACCGACCCCATCGCGGACATGCTGACCCGCATCCGCAACGCCAACCAGGCGTACCACGACGAGGTCAGCATGCCCTCGAGCACGCTCAAGACCCGGATCGCGGAGATCCTCCAGCAGGAGGGCTACATCGCCGGGTGGCACGTCGCGGACAACGAGAACGGCGTGGGCCGCACGCTCACCGTCGACCTCAAGTACGGCCCGAACCGCGAGCGGTCCATCGCCGGCGTCCGCCGGGTCTCCAAGCCAGGGCTGCGGGTGTACGCGAAGTCGACCGGGCTGCCCAAGGTGCTGGGCGGCCTCGGCGTCGCGATCATCTCGACGTCCACCGGGCTGCTCACCGACCGGCAGGCAGCCAAGAAGGGCGTGGGTGGGGAAGTCCTCGCCTACGTCTGGTGACGGGAAGGGAGGAACCAGCATGTCTCGCATCGGACGACTGCCCATCCCTGTCCCGTCGGGCGTCGAGGTCACGATCGACGGCCAGGACGTCACGGTGAAGGGCCCCAAGGGCACGCTCTCGCACACGGTCGTTCCGCCGATCTCGGTCGAGCGGGCGGACGACGGGTCGCTGACGGTGAGCCGGCCGGACGACGGCCGGACCAGCCGCTCGCTGCACGGGCTGACCCGGACCCTGGTCGCCAACATGGTCACCGGGGTGACCGACGGGTACGCCAAGAGCCTGGAGCTCGTCGGCGTCGGGTACCGGGTGCAGGCGAAGGGCGCTGCCCTCGAGCTCGCGCTCGGGTTCAGCCACCCCGTCGTCGTGGACCCGCCGGAGGGCATCGCCTTCTCCGTCCAGGGGCCGACGAAGTTCACCGTGTCCGGCATCGACAAGCAGCAGGTCGGCGAGGTCGCCGCGAACATCCGCAAGCTGCGCAAGCCGGAGCCGTACAAGGGCAAGGGCATCCGCTACGCCGGCGAGGTCGTGCGGCGCAAGGTCGGAAAGGCGGGCAAGTAGCCATGGGTGTCGGTGTGAAGCTCAGCGGCACCAAGTCCAGCGCCAAGACGCTGGGCCGCAAGCGGCGGCACGGCCGGGTCCGCAAGAAGGTGGCGGGCAGCCCGCAGCGGCCGCGTCTGGTGGTCACCCGGTCGTCACGGCACGTCTTCGTGCAGGTCGTCGACGACCTTGCCGGGCGGACCCTCGCCTGCGCGTCCACCATGGAGGGCGAGCTGCGCGCGGCGGAGGGCGACAAGACCGCCAAGGCCCGTCGGGTGGGCGCGCTGGTGGCCGAGCGGGCCCGGGCCGCGGGGGTCGAGACCGTGGTCTTCGACCGCGGCGGCCACCGCTACCACGGCCGGGTCGCGGCCATCGCCGAGGGCGCGCGCGAGGGCGGGCTGGCGTTTTGATGACAGTGAGCACGAGTGACACAGGGAAGGACCTCTGATGGCTGGACCTGCGCGCCGCGGTGGCGGCGCCGGAGGCACTGACCGTCGCGACGGCCGTCGCGACGGCCGCCGTGACGGCGCCGCCGAGAAGACCGCCTACGTCGAGCGGGTCGTGGCGATCAACCGGGTCGCCAAGGTCGTCAAGGGCGGCCGGCGGTTCAGCTTCACCGCGCTGGTCGTCGTCGGCGACGGCGACGGCACGGTCGGCGTCGGCTACGGCAAGGCCAAGGAGGTGCCCGCAGCGATCGCCAAGGGCGTCGAGGAGGCCAAGAAGCACTTCTTCAAGGTGCCGCGCATCCAGGGCACGATCCCGCACCCGGTGCAGGGGGAGAAGGCGGCCGGTGTCGTCCTGCTCCGCCCGGCCGCGCCGGGCACCGGCGTCATCGCCGGCGGGCCGGTGCGTGCTGTGCTCGAGTGCGCGGGGATCAACGACGTCCTGAGCAAGTCGCTCGGGTCGGACAACGCGATCAACGTCGTGCACGCCACGGTCGAGGCCCTGCGGTCCCTCGAGCGTCCCGAGGCGGTGGCCGCCCGTCGTGGCCTGCCCCTGGAGGACGTCGCCCCGGCGGCGCTGCTGCGGGCCCGGGCGGGGGCGAGCGGCTGATGCCACGGTTGAAGGTCACCCAGGTGCGCTCGCCGATCGGCGGCACGAGGGTCCAGCGCGAGACCCTGCGGTCGCTGGGCCTGAAGCGGATGCACGACGTGGTCCTCAAGGAGGACCGCCCGGAGATCCGGGGCATGGTCAGCGCGGTGTCGCACCTCGTCACCGTCGAGGAGGTCGACTAGTCATGACGCTCAAGGTCCACCACCTGCGCCCGGCGCCGGGCGCCAAGACCGCGAAGACCCGGGTCGGTCGCGGCGAGGGCTCCAAGGGCAAGACCGCGGGCCGGGGCACCAAGGGCACCAAGGCCCGCTACCAGGTCCCGGACCGCTTCGAGGGCGGGCAGATGCCGCTGCACATGCGGCTGCCCAAGCTCAGGGGGTTCACCAACCCGTTCCGCACCGAGTACCAGGTCGTCAACCTGGCCCGGCTGGCCGCCCTCTACCCCGAGGGCGGGGCGGTGTCCGTCGACGACCTCGTCGCCAAGGGCGCGGTCCGCAAGGGCCAGCCGGTGAAGGTGCTCGGCAACGGGGACCTGACGGTGGCGCTGCAGGTGAGCGCCCAGGCGTTCTCCGGGACGGCGCGGTCGAAGATCCTCGCCGCCGGCGGCTCCGTCACCGAGGTCTAGGCACGCGGCGGGCCGGGACGCGCCGCCGCCCCCTCCCCGGGGGTCGGCACGCCCGTTCCGGCTCGCCCGGCTGTTATCGTCCTAACGGTCGCGGGGTGCCCGCCACGCGGCGCGTTCGACCATCGACACCCGGCTGGCCGGCTCGGCCGTCGCGCAGGAGGCTCTCGAGTGCTCACCGCGTTCGCGCAGGCGTTCCGGACGCCCGACCTGCGTCGCAAGCTGCTCTTCACGCTGGGGATCATCACCTTGTTCCGGCTCGGCTCGGTGATCCCGACGCCGGGGGTCTCCTACGAGGCGATCCAGATCTGCATCGACCAGGTGCAGGACAACAGCCTGTACAGCCTGATCAACCTCTTCAGCGGCGGGGCGCTTCTCCAGCTGTCGATCTTCGCGCTGGGCATCATGCCCTACATCACCGCGAGCATCATCATCCAGCTGCTCACCGTGGTCATCCCGCGCTTTGAGACCCTGAAGAAGGAAGGCCAGGCGGGCACGGCCAGGCTCACCCAGTACACCCGCTACCTCACCGTCGGCCTGGCGATCCTGCAGTCCACCAGCCTCATCGCCCTCTCGCGCAACCCGGGCAACCTGTTCCAGGGGTGTGACCAGGACATCATCCCCAACGAGTCGCTGGTCATCCTCACGACCATGGTCGTGACGATGACCGCGGGCACGGCCATGATCATGTGGCTCGGTGAGCTCATCACCGACCGCGGGATCGGCAACGGCATGTCGCTGCTGATCTTCACGACGATCATCGCGTCGTTCCCGAGCCAGATCTGGTCGATCTACCGCAGCCGCGGCACGTTCACCTTCGTCATCGTCCTGGTCGTGGGGCTCGCCCTCGTCGGGCTCGTGGTGTTCATGGAGCAGGCCCAGCGCCGGATACCGGTGCAGTACGCCAAGCGGATGGTCGGCCGCCGGATGTACGGCGGGTCCTCCACGTACATCCCGCTCAAGGTCAACATGGCCGGCGTCATCCCGGTGATCTTCGCCTCGTCGCTGCTCTACCTGCCCACGCTGATGGTGCAGCTGTTCGGCGACCCCAACAACCCGTCCGGCTGGGCGGCCTGGGTGCAGCGCAACTTCATCAGCAACGGCGGCGCGCACCCGCTGTACGTCACGGTCTACGTGCTGCTCATCATCTTCTTCACCTACTTCTACGTCTCGATCACCTTCAACCCGGTGGAGGTGGCCGACAACATGAAGAAGTACGGCGGGTTCATCCCCGGCATCCGGGCCGGCCGTCCCACGGCCGAGTACCTCGACTACGTGCTGTCCCGGCTGACCTTCCCCGGCTCGTCGTACCTCGCCTTCATCTCGATCCTGCCGATCGTGGCGCTCGGGGTCATCGGGGCCAGCAGCCAGTTCCCGTTTGGAGGGACGAGCATCCTCATCATGGTCGGCGTCGGGCTCGACACCGTGAAGCAGATCGAGAGCCAGCTCCAGCAGCGCAACTACGAAGGGTTCCTCCGCTGATGCGTCTGGTCCTGCTGGGTCCCCCGGGTGCCGGCAAGGGGACCCAGGCCAAGGAGCTCTCGGCCCGGCTCGGCATCCCGGCCATCTCCACCGGCGACATCTTCCGGGCCAACGTGGGTCAGGGCACCCCCCTCGGGCTGCAGGCGAAGACCTACATGGACGCCGGCGAGTACGTGCCGGACGCCGTGACGAACGCGATGGTCAAGGACCGCATCGCCCAGCCAGACTGCACCGGCGGCTTCCTGCTCGACGGCTACCCGCGCACCCTGGCCCAGGTGGCCGAGCTCGACGCGATGCTCGCGGAACGGGGCGAGCGGCTCGACGCCGTGCTCGAGCTGACCGCGGACACCGACGAGGTGGTCCAGCGGCTGCTCGGGCGGGCCGCCGTCGAGGGGCGGGCCGACGACACCGAGGACGTCATCCGCCGGCGCCTGGAGGTCTACGCCGAGCAGACGGCGCCCCTGGCCCGGGTCTACGCCGACCGCGGTCTGCTGCGTCGGGTCGACGGCATGGGCGCGGTCGCCGAGGTGACCAGCCGGCTGGTCGGCGCGCTGCATTCGGCGTGACCGTGTTCCGCACGAAGGAGCGGATCGAGGCGAAGTCGCCCGAGCAGCTGGAGTTGATGCGTGCCGCCGGGCTGGTCGTCGCCGGCGCGCTGGAGCGGGTGCGCGCCGCGATCGCTCCCGGCGTGACGACGGCGGATCTCGACGCGATCGCCGAGGAGCACATCCGTGCTGCGGGGGCCGTTCCCTCGTTCAAGGGCTACCACGGGTTCCCCGCCACGATCTGCGCCTCGGTCAACGACGAGATCGTCCACGGCATCCCGGGTGACCGGCGGTTGCACGACGGCGACCTGGTGTCGGTCGACTGCGGGGCGATCCTCGCCGGCTGGCACGGCGACGCCGCGTTCACCGCGCCCGTGGGGGAGGTCGACCCGGAGCTGCTGGAGCTGGTCCGCGTCACGGAGGACGCGCTCTGGGCCGGGATCGCCGCGATGGCCGTCGGCGGCCGGCTCAGCGACATCGGTCATGCCGTCGAGCAGGCCGTCCGCACGGCCGGCGACTACGGCATCGTCGAGGAGTACGTGGGCCACGGCATCGGCGTTGAGATGCACATGGACCCCCAGGTGCCCAACTTCGGGCGTCCCGGCCGCGGCCCGCGCCTGGTCCAGGGCACGGTGCTCGCCATCGAGCCGATGGTCAACCACGGCACCCGGCACACCCGGCTGCTCGAGGACGGGTGGACGGTGGTCACCCACGACGGGACCCACTCGGCGCACTTCGAGCACACGGTGGCCCTCAGGTCCAGCGGGCCCTGGGTCCTCACCGCCCCGGACGGCGGCGCCGCACGGCTGGCGGTCGCCGGCTGATTTCCCAGCGGGGTCCGTGCTGCCGTACCATGCGGAGTCGGCCCGGCGTCGGCCGCGTCGTGCGCGCCCTGCGGCTGGGGTCTCCCCGGCGCGCCGGACGCAGCCAGGCGGGCCGAGGCACCGAACCTTGCAGGACCCACCGAGAACCGAGAGAGACAGCGGAGGACATGCCGAAGAAGGACGGCGTCATCGAGCTCGAGGGCACCGTCGTCGAGTCGTTGCCCAACGCCATGTTCCGTGTGGAGCTCGAGAACGGCCACAAGGTCCTCGCGCACATCAGCGGGAAGATGCGCCAGCACTACATCCGGATCCTCCCCGAGGACCGGGTCGTGGTGGAGCTCTCCCCGTACGACCTCAACCGGGGTCGGATCGTCTACCGCTACAAGTGACCACCAGCCCGAAGCAGCGCGGAAGGGACGTCGCCCGGCGTCCGCCGACCAGCACGTCCCGGAGAACACCATGAAGGTCAAGCCCAGCGTCAAGCCCATGTGCGAGAAGTGCAAGGTGATCCGTCGCCACGGCCGGGTCATGGTGATCTGCGAGAACCTGCGCCACAAGCAGCGGCAGGGCTGACCGCAGCACGACCCGCACCACCCAGCAGTCCCGCACGACCAGCAGCACCCAGCAAGGCGCAGCGCACGGCCGCCCCAGGCGGCCGAACCCCCGGCACGGAGGCCGGGGCCCTCCCGACGGGCGGGAGGGACACCGCCGCGCACGACCTCCGCGAACGCAAAGGACGCCCGCATGGCCCGCCTCGTCGGCGTGGACCTGCCCCGCGACAAGCGGGTCGAGGTCGCGCTCACCTACATCTACGGCATCGGCCGGACCCGCGCCCAGGAGACGGTGCGCGAGACCGGCGTCGACCCTGACACCCGCGTCCGGGACCTCGACGACGCGGCGCTGGTCCGGCTCCGCGACTGGATCGAGTCCACCTACAAGGTCGAGGGCGACCTGCGCCGGGAGGTGCAGGCCGACATCCGGCGCAAGGTCGAGATCGGCTGCTACCAGGGGCTGCGCCACCGGCGTGGCCTGCCGGTCCGCGGCCAGCGCACGCACACCAACGCACGCACCCGCAAGGGCCCGCGTCGCGCCATCGCCGGCAAGAAGAAGGTCGGCAAGAAGTAGTAGTCCGCACGGTCCCGACCGACGGCGGACCGACGACCTCCCAGGAGTCAGTGAGCCATGCCCCCGAAGAGCCGCACGGCTGCGGGCGCCAAGAAGGTGCGCCGCAAGGAGAAGAAGAACGTGGCCCACGGCCACGCCCACATCAAGAGCACGTTCAACAACACGATCGTCTCGATCACCGACCCCACCGGGGCGGTGATCTCGTGGGCCTCAGCCGGCCAGGTCGGCTTCAAGGGCTCCCGGAAGTCCACGCCGTACGCCGCGCAGATGGCCGCCGAGGCGGCCGCTCGGCGCGCCATGGAGCACGGCATGCGCAAGGTCGACGTGTTCGTCAAGGGCCCCGGCTCCGGCCGTGAGACGGCGATCCGCTCGCTGCAGGCCACCGGCCTGGAGGTCGGGTCGATCCAGGACGTGACCCCGAGCCCGCACAACGGTTGCCGCCCGCCCAAGCGCCGGCGCGTCTGAGCACGAGGAGAGACGAGAACCCATGGCGCGATACACCGGTGCCGACTGCAAGCGCTGCCGTCGGGAGAAGACCAAGCTGTTCCTCAAGGGCGCGAAGTGCGAGTCGCCGAAGTGCCCCATCGAGATCCGGCCCTACCCGCCGGGCGAGCACGGCCGCGGCCGCACCAAGGACAGCGAGTACCTGCTGCAGATGCGGGAGAAGCAGAAGGCCGCGCGCATCTACGGCGTGCTGGAGAAGCAGTTCCGCGGGTACTACGAGGAGGCCCAGCGCAAGCCCGGCAAGACCGGTGAGAACCTGCTGCGCATCCTCGAGAGCCGGCTGGACAACGTCGTGTACCGGGGTGGCTTCGCCAAGTCCCGCGACATGGCCCGACAGCTCGTCCGGCACGGCCACATCACCGTCAACGGCACGAAGGTCGACATCCCGTCGTACCGGGTCGCCCCCAACGACATCGTCGAGGTGCGGCCCAGCTCGGTGGAACTGACGCCGTTCGTCGTCGCGCGTGCGGAGGCGGCGGAACGGACCGCCCCCGCGTGGCTCGAGGTGATCCCGGGCCGGATGCGCATCCTGGTCCACACCCTCCCGGCCCGGCAGGTGATCGACACCCCGGTGCAGGAGCAGCTGATCGTCGAGCTCTACTCGAAGTAACCGCCGCCACTGGCCGGGCCCTCCGGGACCCCCGGCCAGGGCCGGCGGCTCGTCCGTGGCGTCAAATGGCGGGCGCCCGACCCAGGAGGAATCACCGTGCTCATCGCCCAGCGCCCCACCCTGGCCGAGGAGGTCGTCGACGAGGTCCGCTCGCGGTTCGTCGTCGAGCCCCTCGAGCCCGGCTTCGGCTACACCCTCGGCAACTCGCTGCGCCGCACCCTGCTGTCGTCGATCCCCGGAGCGGCGGTCACGTCGATCCGCGTCGACGGCGTCCTGCACGAGTTCACCACCGTGCCGGGGGTCACCGAGGACGTCACCGACCTCATCCTCAACATCAAGGAGCTCGTCGTGAGCTCCGAGCACGACGAGCCCGTCGTCATGTACCTGCGCAAGCAGGGCCCCGGTGAGGTGACCGCCGCGGACATCGCCCCGCCGGCGGGGGTCGAGGTCCACAACCCCGAGC
>JALOLN010000222.1 GCA_025455945.1 Actinomycetes bacterium | reverse complement strand
ACGGCGCTCGCCGTCCGCGTCATCGACACGTGCGCCCGCGCCCGGGCGGCCGCGGGCGGTGACGGACTCGTCCTCTTCGACGGCATGGGCATGGTGCTCGAGACGCCGCTGCAGGCTCGGCCGCAGCTCGGCCGGGCCAGCGTCACCGCGGCGATCCCCCTCGACGACGACGTCTCGGGCCGGACGGTCGGTGCGGACCTGCGGGTCCGCTGGGCCGGTGCCGGGCCGCTCAGCCACGACACCGGCCACTCGCACGTCCGCTTCCCGCTCGCGGGCATCGTCAACGGCCACGGCAACACCTGGCAGCGGCCCGCGACGGCCGAGGTCACGGTCGACGTCGACGGCGTCGTCTCGCTCACGGCGACGGCCTCGGACGCCGTGCTCGAGCGGGTGAGGTCCGGCTGCCTGGAGATCCGCTGGCCGCACTACACCGGTGACAGCAACTGGTGCTTCGGCTTCCCCGCGTGACCGCCGAGGTCGGCTGGCACGCGACCGGCGTCGACGACGTCGCCGCCGCGCTGGACGTGGACCTCGCGGGCGGGCTGGCCACGGCTGAGGCCGCCCGGCGGCTGGAGGTCCACGGGCCGAACGACCTGCCGGTCGGCCGGCAGCGCGGCATCGGCACCCTCCTCCTCGAGCAGGTCGCCGACCCGATGATCGCGATCCTCGTGGCGGCGGCGGTCATCGCCGTCGCCATCGGGGAGCCGCTCGACGCCGCGGTGATCGCGGTGATCGTGCTGCTCAACGCCGTCATCGGCGTCCTCCAGGGGTACCGGGCGGAACGGGCGATGGAGGCGCTGCGCACCCTCGCCACCCCGGCCGCGACCGTCGTCCGGGACGGCGTGGCGCGGACCGTGCCGGCCGAGCAGGTCGTCCCCGGTGACGTCGTCGTGCTCCTCGACGGTGCCGCGGTCCCGGCCGACGTCCGGCTGGTCGAGGCCAGCGGGCTCCGGGTCGCGGAGGCGGCGCTCACCGGTGAGTCGGAGCCGGTCGGCAAGCGGGTGGAGCCGGCCAACCCGGCCGACGCGGTGCTCGCCGACCGCACGACGATGGCCTTCCGCGGCACCTTCGTCGCCCGTGGCCATGGCCGCGGCATCGCGGTCGCCACCGGCGCCGCCACCGAGCTCGGTCGGGTCGCCGGCCTGCTCGAGACCGCCACCCAGGTCCGCACGCCGCTGCAGCGCCGGCTGGCCCGGCTCGGCGGGTGGCTCGTCGTCGCCGTCCTGGTGATCTGCGCGCTGGTGTTCGTCGCCGGCCTGCTCCGCGGCGAGGACCCCGCCGTCATGTTCCTCACCGCCGTGAGCCTGGCCGTCGCGGCCGTCCCCGAGGCGCTGCCGGCCGTCGTGGCGGTGTCCCTGGCCCTGGGTGCCCGGCGGATGGCCCACCGGAAGTCCCTGGTCCGGCGGCTGCCCGCCGTGGAGACCCTCGGCTCGGTCACGGTGATCTGCTCGGACAAGACCGGCACGATCACCGAGAACAAGATGGCGGTGGAGGTGCTCGAAGGGACCGGCGGACCGGACGAGCCGGCTCCCGCCGAGCTGCTCCGGGCCGTGCTGCTCTGCAACGACGCCGAGGCCCACCGCGGCGACCCGACGGAGACGGCCCTGGTCGTCGCGGCCATGGCAGCGGGGCTGGACCCGGCCGCCCAGCGGGCGGCGTCCCCCCGCGTGGCGGAGGTCCCCTTCGACTCCGACCGCAAGCGGATGACCACGGTGCACCAGACCGGCGACGGTCTCGTCGCCTACCTCAAGGGGGCACCGGAGTCGGTGCTGCGGTGCTGTGGCCCGACGACTGACGCGGCAGCCGCGCTGCGCCGCGCCGAGGCACTGGCGGCCCAGGGGCTGCGCGTCCTCGCGGTCGCCGCCGGCGCGGTCGGCGAGGTGCCGGCCGACCCGGCCGACCTGGAGCACGGCCTGACCCTGCTGGGCCTCGTCGGGCTGATCGACCCACCCCGGGCCGAGGCTGCCGCGGCGGTGGCGGAGTGCGTCACCGCGGGCATCGTCCCGGTCATGATCACCGGTGACCACCCCGGGACGGCGGAGGCGATCGCCCGCCGGGTCGGGATCGTCGAGCACCCCTGGCAGGTCCTCACCGGCGGCGAGCTGGCGCAGATGGACGACGCCGAGCTCGACGCCCGCGCCGACGAGATCCGGGTGTACGCGCGCACCGACCCCGAGCAGAAGATCCGCATCGTCCGGGCGCTGCAGGACCGCGGCCAGGTGGTGGCGATGACCGGGGACGGCGTCAACGACGCCCCCGCACTACGGCAGGCCGACATCGGGGTGGCCATGGGCGCCGGGGGCACGGACGTGGCCCGCGAGGCCGCGGACATGGTGCTGCTCGACGACCGTTTCGCGACGATCGTGCACGCGGTCGAGGAAGGCCGCCGCATCTACGATGACATCCGCAAGTTCGTCCGCTACGTGCTCACCGGGAACTCCGGCGAGATCTGGACGATCTTCCTGGCGCCCTTCCTCGGTCTGCCGGTGCCGCTGCTGCCGATCCACATCCTCTGGGTGAACCTCGTCACCGACGGCCTGCCGGGCCTGGCGCTGGCCGAGGAGCCCGCCGAGCAGGACGTCATGCGTCGGCCACCGCGTCCCCCACGCGAGAGCATCGTGGCGCACGGGCTGGCCCGCCACGCGCTGCTCGTCGGCCTGCTCATCGGCGCCCTGACGCTGGGCACGCAGGCGTGGGCGATCGACACCGGCCGGGACCACTGGCAGTCGATGGTCTTCACCGTCCTGGTCTTCTGCCAGCTCGTCCATGCGATGGTGATCCGCTCGGAGACGCGGTCGCTGTTCTCGCTGGGGCTGGCCAGCAACCGATCCCTGCTGAGCGCCGTGGTGCTGTCCGTCGCGGTGCAGATGGCCCTGCTCTACGTCCCCGCCCTGCAGCCGGTCTTCCGGACGGCGCCGCTGACCCGGCTGGAGCTGCTCGTCGTGTTCGTCGTGCCGCTCGGCGTCCTCGCCTGGGTGGAGACCGAGAAGTGGCTCATCCGGCGCGGCCTCGTGGCGGCCTGACGCCTCACCCGATGACGAAGTACGCGACCGTCACCCGCTGCGTGGCCTTCGCCGCCAGGACGATCGTCACCGTGTCGGCCACCGCGTTGCGGGTGACCCGCTTCACCTGACCACCGGTCGTCTGGGCGGTGGCGAGCACCATGGTCCCCGAGGTCACGTCAGTCCCGGGGCGCACGGTCGCGGACGTCGCCCCCTGCGGGATCTGCACCAGCCCGGCCGTGCTGAACGAGACCGCGCCCTGCGCCTGCAGGGCCACCGGCCCGGTCGCGGTGATCCCGACGCTGGACCCGGAGGCCTCGACGCCCACGTCACCGGTCGCCGCCACGCCGGTGTTACCGGTCGCCTGCACGGCAGTGCCCTCCTCGGCGTCCGCGACCACCGTGGGCCCGGTGGCCGACTCAGCCACCACACCGCTGTTGTGCCCGTAGAAGTAGCCGCCCCAGTCGTTGCCGTATCCCTGGACGCCGACGATCCACCCGCCGAGGTCGCTGACCAGCTCCTCGTTCATGGTGAAGAGGGCACCGTTGGGGTAGCCCTTCACCGCCAGGCCCACGTCGGTGGGGATCGGTGCCGTGCCGGTGTCCCAGTTCAGCGCCGTCGTCGCCGACGACGTGTTGTTGCGCCCGAGCAGCCATGGCTCGCCGACAGCGCCGCTCGCCAGCGTCGCCGTCCCCGCCACGACGAGCACGGCGGCCGTCACCACGCCGCC
>JALOLN010000221.1 GCA_025455945.1 Actinomycetes bacterium | reverse complement strand
ATCGACGGTGTGCGGCCGGTGGGCACCCTCGCGTTCACCTTCGACCTCGTCGGGGAGCCGGCCGCGCTGCCGCGGGACGACGACGGCCGGATGCTGCCGCTGCTGCACCGGGGACGGGTGCTCGCCGCGCACGACGGCTACGCGGTCGAGACGCGTGAGCTGTGGACAGCGGACGGCGACCTGCTCGGGCTGAACACCCAGACGGCGGCCGTGATCCGCTGACGGGCCGTCCGTCCCTGGTGCCCGGCCCGGGGCGCCCGCTACTCCTGGGGGTGAGTCCCCGGAGGTGGCCATGCAGACCCTCGAGTTCCCCACCGTCGACCGCTTCGGGCCGGAGCAGGTGCTCTTCGTCGCCGACCCGTCCGCCGGCCTGCAGGCGGTGGTCGTCGTCGACAACGTGGCGGCCGGGCCCGCCATCGGCGGCGTCCGGATCGCGCCCGACATCACCGTCGACGAGGTGGCCCGGCTGGCGCGCGCCATGACGTTCAAGAACGCCGCCGCCGGCCTGCCCCACGGCGGGGCGAAGTCGGGCATCGTCGCCGACCCGGGGATGCCCCGGCCGGAGAAGATCCGGCTGGTGCGGGCCTTCGGCACCGCGATCCGCGACGTCACCGCGTACGTGCCCGGCCCGGACATGGGGCTGGACGAGGAGATGATGGCGCACCTGCGCGCCGTCACCGGGCGGGCGGTCGGGCTGCCGGCGGTCCTCGGCGGCATCCCGCTGGACGTCCTCGGGGCCACCGGGTTCGGCGTGGCGGTCGCCGCCGACGTCGCGGCCGAGATGGGGCTGGTCGACCTGGCCGGCGCCCGCGTCGTCGTCCAGGGCTTCGGCTCGGTCGGCGCCCACGCGGCCCGGTTCCTCGTGGCGCGCGGCGCCCGGGTCGTCGCGGTGTCGGACAGCAGGGGCGCGGTGGCCCACGCCGAGGGGCTGGACGTCGACAAGCTGACGGCGCACAAGAGGGCGGGCGAGCCGGTGGGCACCTTCCCGGGCGGCAGCCCGCTGGAGCCGGACGAGCTGGTCGGGCTCGACTGCGAGATCTGGGTGCCGGCTGCCCGGCCCGACGTCTTCACCGCCGAGAACGCCGACGCCGTCCGCGCCCGGCTCGTCCTGCAGGGCGCGAACATCCCGGCCACGCTGGAGGCCGAGGCCATGCTGCACGCCCGCGGAGTGGTCTGCGTCCCCGACTTCATCGCCAACGCCGGCGGGGTGATCTGCGCCGCCGTCGAGTACGCGGGCGGCGGCCGGGCCCAGGCGTTCGCCGCGATCGAGGAGCGGATCCGGACGAACACCCGCGTCGTGCTCGAGCGCTCGGCCCAGGAGGGCAGCACGCCCCGTGCCGCGGCCGAGGCGCTGGCGGCCGAGCGGGTCGAGGAGGCGATGCGCTACCGGCACGTCCCCGCGTAGCAGGGCTGCTCAGCGCGGGTGGCCGACCGGCACGACGTAGCGGGGCTCCTCGCCCTCGGGCAGGCCCAGGACAGCGGCGACGTCCCCGTCGTCGAACGAGCCGATGGGCACGGCGCCCAGCCCGAGCGCGACGGCCTGCAGCAGCAGGTTCTGGGTGGCGTGCCCGGCCTCCAGGTCGGCGTACCGGCCGGCCCGGCCGCCGTACTTCCCGGCCAGCCGGGCCGGGGTGACGGTCACGACAACGAGGGTGGGTGCCCGCCCCGGCGGGTCCTGGCGGGTGGCCCGCGCCAGCCCGGGGGCCACGCTGCGCTCGGCCCACACCTCGGTGCGGTGGCCGTCCGGCAGGTAGTGCAGCGTCTCCTCGGCCGTGGTGGCGTACAGCTCCAGGGCGTACAGCGCCCCGGCCGACGGCGCCGTCCGGTGGCCGTTGGCGGCGGTCACCCCCTGGGCGGCCCACAGCAGCAGGCCGAGCTCCGCCCGGGTGAGCGGGACGTCGGTGAAGTCGCGGACCGAGCGCCGCGTGCCGAGCGTGGCCGCCAGGGTCGGCGTCCCGGCACCGTCCACCGACGGCACCGGCGGCACCGGAGGCAGCGGGGAGGCGGCCCCGGCGGACGACGGGCGGGCCGGCGACGCAGCCGACGGCCCGGACGACGTCGAGCAGGCGGCGGTGACCAGGCCGGTCGGCGCGACCACCGCGGCCATCAGGCCGCCCGACCAGCGCAGGACCCGGCGGCGGGGCACGAGGGGGGCGTCCACACGGCGATGGTCGCCGCGGGTGCGGACGAGGGCCAGGAGCGAAGGTCCCGCCCTGGGCCCGCTAGCCTCGCGCCGAGCCGTCGTCCGACAGGAGGACCCCGTGGACCACCACGACTGGAACGCCCGCTACGCCAGCCGGGAGATGGTCTGGTCCGTCGGCCCGAACCAGTTCGTCGCCCAGGTCGTGGCGCCCCTGCCGGCGGGGCGGGCCCTGGACCTGGCGGCAGGGGAGGGCCGCAACGCGCTGTGGCTCGCCGAGCGGGGCTGGCGGGTGACCGCGGTCGACTTCTCCGAGGTCGCCCTCGGCCGGGCCGGCGGGCTGGCCGCGGAGCGCCTGGACCGGCCCGACGCGCTGGAGCTCGTGCCCGCCGACCTCGCGGAGTACCTGCCGCCGGCGGCCGCGTTCGACCTCGTCCTCGTCGTCTACCTGCAGGTGCCGGCGGAGCTGCGGCGGACGGTGCTGCGCCGCGCGGCCGACGCGGTGGCGCCGGGCGGCCGGCTGGTCGTCGTCACGCACGACCCGGACAACCTCACCCGTGGCTACGGCGGTCCCGGTGACCCGGACGTCCTGTACTCGGCCGCAGACGTGGCGGCGGACGTCGCGGACTGCGGGCTCACCGTGCTGCGGGCCGAGCAGGTGACCCGGGACGTGCCCACGGACGCGGGGTCACGCACGGCCGTCGACGCGCTGTTCGTCGCCCGCCGCCCGGCCGTCGCCGGGTAGGAAGCCGACGTTCACCGGGACGTCGCCCGGCGGACACCCGCTGGTGCCCCGGACCGGGAACGCTTTGTGCTGGAGGGAGGCCACCATGGACGTCGGCCGTCTGCTCAGCCGCCTGCTACGACCCGACCGGAACCTCGTCCTGCGCGTCCTCGAGACGCAGCGTCTGACCCCCCAGGACATCGTCTCGGTCCCCCCGTCGCAGCCGGCGCCGTGCCACCCGGGCGAGGGGGACCGCCGTCAGGTCTCCCCGCCGACGTCGAACGTGTAGGCCTCCCACACCAGGTCGGAGCCGCGCTGGCGGTGCCGGGCGAGCAGCCCGAGCACCTCGAGCGTGGCGTCGCGCAGCGCCGGGATGTTCTCGGGGTCCTGCCGGGCCTCCTCGAGCCGGACCTGGACCACCGCGATCGCCGCGGTGATCGCGTGGTGCTCCTTGACCAGGTGCGCCACCCCGCTGGCCAGCCGTGGGGCGGTCTCGACGAGGTCGTCGTGCAGGCCCCCCGGGCGCTCGGTGATCTCGAGGTGGTCGGCGAAGTCCGACTGGAACTCCGCGAAGGCCGCGCTCACGTCGGCGATCCACTCCTCGGACCGTCCCGGGAAGGGGGCGGCGACCGCGACCTCGAGCCCGGTCATCGCCTCCCGCAGCTCGGCGCGGCGCTGCCGCACCTCGTCCAGCGGTACCCCGTGCGGCTCGGCCATGGCCACCCTCCGTCTGCCCCGTGCGTCCCGGTGCTGCTGCCGTCATGCTCCCCCTCGCGGCGGGCCTCGTCCAGCGGTCCGCGGCCTGCCACGATGTGATGATGATCTACCTTCGGGCCGCCGGGTGCAGCCTCGTCCTGGACGTCGACGGGCCGGG
>JALOLN010000220.1 GCA_025455945.1 Actinomycetes bacterium | reverse complement strand
CGTCAGCACCAGGGGCAGCGGCAGCAGCACGAGCAGCGCCCCGACGAGGTACGCACCCAGGCGCAGGTCGGTCACCAGGTACGACACCAGCGCCAGGCCAAGGACGACGCCGAAGACCTGCGCCATCCCGATGAGCCCAGAGACCAAGCCACGCTGGCGCACCGGAACCTGGTCGGGAACGTACGCCGTCACGCCCGCGAAGGCGGCGTTGCTGCCGCTGAGGATCAGGGCCCACACGACGGCGAGCCCGAGGACGCTGTCCTGGAACGTCAGCAGCACGAGCATCGCCGCACCGAAGAGGGTGCCGGCGATGATCCAGGGCCGCCGCCGTCCGAGCCCTGAGGTCGTGCGGTCGGACAACGCCCCGGCCACCGGGTTGATGACGATCGCCGCCACGGCACCCGCCCCGCTGATCCAGGCGAGCGCGGTCTCCTTGCCGTCCGGGCCGGCGACGAGCTCGGCGTAGCGCGGCAGCAGGTTCTGCAGCGGGGTGAAGAACGTGATGAGGATGCCGACGTTGGCCACGGTCAGCGTGGTCAGGAAGCCGCCGGAGACCCGACGGGTCGGCTCCGCCAGCGCGTCCACGGCCATGGCGTGACCGTAGCGGCTCGAGGATCAGTAGATGTCGTACCTGCGCTGGTTCACCGCGTCCGGGCCGCCGTCCCGCATCCCCGTCGCGAGCCGCCGCACCGCCTCGAGGGTGCTGCCGCCCTCCGGCTCGCTGAGCCGGTGCCCGAGCGCCTCCTGCAGCGCTGTCGCGTCGATGTCGGTCGAGCGGTAGAGGAAGGGCAGCCGTGCACCCATGTCGCGCGCCCCGAGGGCGCCACCGGAGTGCTCGAGCAGCCAGCCGAGGCCGGTGAGCACCCGCCGCGGCAGCCGCCCTGACCGGAGCACCAGCCCCACCGGGCCTGACCACCACGGCTTCACGGTCAGCCGGTCGCCCTCGGTGAACACCTCGAACAGCACGTCGCGGATCTCGCCGTGCCCGGCGGCCCGCCCGGTGACGTTGAGCGCCCGCCCCCAGACGGTCGAGTCCGCGGGCTCGCTGACGAGCAGGACGGCGACCTCCGCCACCTCCTCCCCGAGGTGGTACTGCCCGCGCAGCGTCGGGTCGACGACCGGGGTCCGCACCCCGGCGCGGGCGAGCCGCTCGGCCACGGTGTTGATGGGGTCGTTGTAGTTGCGGGCTTCGACGACACGGCCCGACTCGTCGGTCTCGACCATGCAGATCGTCCAGCTGCGCAGAGCCACCACGCGCAGTGTGCCGCCGCGGGTGGGCCGGCCGTGCCCGGCCAGCACAGCGACCTCCTCGCGCAGCTTCTCGCGGCCGTAGTCGTTGAACGGCTCCTTGGCGTGGTCCTCGCGGTACGGCGCGCCCGGCGGGGCCCCGTACACCTCGGCCGTGCTCATGTGGAACAGCCGGACCTCGCCCGGCGCCTGCTCGAGCGTCTCGACGAGGGCGCGCTTGCCGACCTCGAGCGAGCCGCGGTCGACGTCGTGGGTGGGCGTGGTCTGGATGGTCGCCAGGTCCATGACGACCTCCGCGCGGACGTCGAGCTCGGCGGCCAGCGTCCACACGTCGGTGAAGAGGGCTCGCAGCGCCGTGGGGTCGGCCAGGTCCACCTGCCGGTAGACCGCGCCGGGGACGCGGTAGGTGAGCGTGAGGTCGGCCCCGACGACGAGTCCTGCGCCCTGGTACTGCAGTGCGCGCACGATGTCGGGTCCGAACGAGCCCCCGGCGCCGAGGACGACAGCCACCTCGTCCCCCGCCCCGGGCTCTGGCCGGATCCGCCGACGGAGGTCGGGGGCCGGGCCGACGACGCGCTGGCCCCAGGGGGGCGCCGGAGGCTCGACACCCGAGAGCCGTTCCGCGAACGCCGTCGTCCATGTGCCGCTGCTGGTCACGGCCCCCAGCGTAGGGTTGGCGTGATGTCACGGGTGTTGGTCCTCGGTGCAGCTGGCGGGGTCGGCGGGGTCGCCGCCCGGGCGCTGGCCACCGTGGAGGACGTCGGCCTACTCGTCGTCGCCGACCAGGACGCTGCCGCCGTCCGACAGCTGGCAGCGGAGCTCGACCCCACGGGGTCGCGCGTCGTCGGTTCGGGAGTGGACGTCGCCGACCCGGCGTCGCTCGCGGCCGCGCTTGCGGGGGCCGACCTCGTCGTGAACTGCGTCGGGCCGTTCTTCCGGTTCGGTCCGCCCACCCTGCGGGCGGCGATCGCGGCCGGCGTCGACTACGTCGACGTGTGTGACGACCTCGACCCCACGCGGGAGATGCTGGCTCTGGACACCGCCGCCAAGGAAGCCGGTGTCCGCGCCCTCATCGGGATGGGGAACTCCCCCGGCGTGGCGAACGTCCTCGTCCGGCTGTGTGCGGAGACCCTGCTCGACCGGGTCGAAGCGGTCGACATCATGCACGTCCACGGCGGGGAGCCGGACGAGGGTGCCGCGGTCATCCACCACCGCATCCACGCGATGACCAACGACGTGCCGCTGTTCGTGGACGGCGCGTTCGTCACGGTCCGCCAGCTCGAGGAGTCCGGCCAGGCGTTCGTCCGGGAGGCCGACTTCCGCGACGTGGGCCGACTGCCGGTCTTCCCCTACCCGCACCCCGAGACCATCACCCTGCCCCAGCACGTCCCCGGGCTGCGCCGGGCCACCAACCTCGGCGTCATCACCCCTCTCGCCTACTTCCGGCTGACCCAGGACCTCGTCCGCGCGGCGGACCCGGCAGCGGGGTTCGACGACGTCGTCGCCCGGCTGCAGGCCGAGCGGCCCAGGCTGCTCGCCGAGGCCGGCCTCACCGGCCCGGTCGGGTGCCTGCGGGTGTCGGTCACCGGCGAGAAGGGCGGTGACCCGCACGGGTACGTGTTCCAGCTGTCGTCCCGGTCGGCGGGCGCCGGTGAGGGGACCGGCATCCCGGCGGCCGCAGGGGCCGCACTCATGCTCCGCGGCGAGGCCGGAGCGCCGGGCGTCCTGCCGCCGGAGGCCGCCGTGAGCCCCGGCCCGTTCCTCGCGCTGGCGTTCGACCTGCTCGGCCGGCTCGGGACCGACCAGCACGCCGGCACGTCGATCGTCGTGGAGCACACCGGACCTGACGGCGACGTCGACCTGCTCCCGATCGGCTGACGCGGCCCATGGCCGCGATCGCCGTCCCACCGCCCATCCCCGGCACCTCGACCGACCCGCCGCCCAAGGAGACCCCGAAGGCCATCCGCAGGCTCGAGGCCCGCGACGACGCCGCCGGCACGGCTGCCGGAGTGGGCTACCGCGCGCTCAACCGGTACACCTACGCCAAGGCCGGCCTGCTGGCTGCCGGGACGACGTACTACCTGTTCCTGGCGATGTTCTCGATCGTGGCCTTCGCCTACGGGGTCGTGGCCCTGCTCGGTGCCGACCGGCTCGCGGAGCTGCTCACCGAGGCGCTGACGGAGGCCTTCCCCGGCCTCGTCGGCGACGACGGCATCGACCCGGAACAGCTCGCGGCCGTCGGGCGGACGACGTCCGTCGTCGGCCTGGTCGCGCTGCTGTGGGCCGGCGGCGGGGCGATGGTGGCGGCCAGCAGGTCGCTACGGCAGATCTTCGGCGCAGCTCCCGACCCGCGGGGCTTCGCCAAGGCGCGGCTGCGCCTGCTCGGATGGATGCTCGCCCTGCTGCCCCTCGTCATGGTGTCGTACGTGGCCAGCACGGCCGTGTTCACGTACGCCAGCGCCGTCCTCGACTGGATCGGCCTGGACTCCGC
>JALOLN010000054.1 GCA_025455945.1 Actinomycetes bacterium | reverse complement strand
GCGGGCGTCGGCCGGTCCAGCTCGGCGAGGACGGCCCGCACGAGGTCGCGCACCTCGGTCTCGGTCACGGCCATCGGGTCACCGGCCCAGGAAGAACGACGCGTCGCCGGCCTGCTCGGTGAGCCGGCCGTCCTTCAGCAGCCCGAGGCCCTCCATCCACGCCTCGAACTCCGGCAGCGGCCGCAGGCCGAGCAGCTGCCGCAGGCTGGGCGCGTCGTGGAAGCTCGAGCTCTGGTAGCTGAGCATGGAGTCGTCACCCATGGGGATCCCCATGATGTAGTTGACGCCCGCGGCGGCGAGCAGCACGGCGAGGTTCTCCAGCTCGTTCTGGCCGCACCGGGCGTGGTTGGTGTAGCAGACGTCGGCCCCCATCGAGATGCCGCTGAGCTTGCCCATGAAGTGGTCCTCGAGCCCGGCCCGGGTGATCTGGCCGGCGTCGTAGAGGTACTCCGGACCGATGAACCCGACCACGGTGTTGAGCTGGAAGGGGTCGTAGCGCCGGGCCAGCCCGTAGCAGCGCGCCTCCATGACCACCTGGTCCGCGCCGTGGTGCGCGTCCGCCGACAGCTCCGAGCCCTGCCCGGTCTCGAAGTACATGAAGTTGGGCCCGGTGGCCACCGAGTACCGCCGGGCCAAGGCGAGCGCCTCGTCGAGCATCCCGACGCTGACGCCGAACGACTCGTTGCCCTTCTGCGACCCCGCGATGCTCTGGAAGACCAGGCCCACCGGGGCGCCCGCGCGCAGCGCCTCCATCTGGGTGGAGACGTGGGCCAGCACGCAGTTCTGGGTGGGGACCTCCCACCGGGTGATGACCTCGTAGGTCATCTCCAGCAGCCGGGCGACGCTGCCCAGGGAGTCGTCGGAGGGGTTGATGCCGATGACGGAGTCGCCCGAGCCGTAGCTGAGGCCCTCGTAGATGGCGGCCCGGATCCCCTCGACGGAGTCGGTCTGGTGGTTGGGCTGGCAGCGCGAGCCGAGCGTGCCCGGCAGGCCGATGGTGTTCGTGCAGTGCTTGACCACCCGGATCTTGCTGGCCGCCAGCATCAGGTCGAGGTTGGACATCACCTTGGTCACCGCGGCGACCATCTCGGCCGTGAGGCCGGTGCTCAGCCGGGCGATCATGTCGTTCGTCGTCGTGTCGCTGAGCAGCCACTCGCGCAGGTCACCGACCGACATCCCCCTGACCTCGGCGTACACCGTCTCGTTGACGGCGTCGTCGATGACCCGGGTGACCTCGTCCTGCTCGTAGGGAACGGCAGGGTTGGCGCGCAGCGTCTCCAGGGTCACCTCGGCGAGCACGTGCTTGGCGGCCATCCGCTCGGCGGCGGACTCCGCGGCGAGCCCGGCCAGCCGGTCGCCGGACTTCTCCTCGTTGGCCTTGGCCAGCAGCTCCTTGACGTCGCGGAACTCGTACCGGTGGCCGAACAGCGTGGCGGCGAGGACGTCAGTCATAGAACACCAACGTCTTGATGGACAGCGGGACGGCGCGGCCGTCCAGCACGGGCAGGCCGATGTCGATGAAGTCACCCTCGCCGAGACCCACCTGGTCGATGACCAGCAGGGGCAGACCCGGCCGGGTGGCCTGGATGGTCTGGCCCAGGACCTGGGCGTAGTCGCGTTGCATGACCAGCACCAGGGGGCGGTCCGGGGGAGCGGCGTCGTGGTAGGCGATGATCTCGGCGGCGACGGCGGTCAGTCCCGAGTACCCGAGCTCGGCGGGCAGGTCGACGACGATCGCCGCGGTGGCGTCGTCATCGAGGCCCCACCGGGCGATCGCCTCGTGGACGGCCTCGGCGAAGGACGGTCCGCCGCCGCGTCCGGGCATCTCGGGACGGAGCACCGGCAGGTTGCGCAGCGGCAGCAGCTGCCGGTCGGCCCAGATCGTCGAGCCACTGAGCGTGACCGTCTGGCCGGCGGCGCCGAGCACGGTGGCGCTGAGGGTCTCGGGGGGTTGGCGCACCTTCAGCCGCCCGATCCGCTCGTGGCGCCGCAGGGCGGCCGCGAGGAGCGGGCCGACGTCCCCGTAGCGCGCGACGTCGGCGAGGGTGTCCACCGGCTGCTCGGCGTAGTAGCAGGCGCCCACCCCGCCGGTGAAGAACAGCGACGTGGACTCGGCGGTGCCCACCAGCGGCGGGGTGAGCTGGACCCCGTCACCGCGCTGGACGGCGACGCCGACGGCGAGGTCGGCGACGCAGTCGGCCATGAGGTCGCAGAACCGCCGCAGCTCCTCGAGGGTGGCCGTCTCCCCCTCGCGCAGGCCGAGGCCGGCGTCCCGGAGGAGCGAGCGGCCGGGGGGCGCGATCCGCAGCACCCGCCCCGTGGTGTCGATCTCGACCTGCCGACCGCCGACGGCGGCTGCCGACGAGCACAGGTGGCGGCCCAGCTTGAACACTGCCGCGTTGGAGGTCCCCCCGCCCACGTCGACGGTGGTGACCTGCTCGTAGTGGTCGGCGGACCAGCGGGCCACCCCCGACCCGCGTCCGGCGATCTGCGCCTCGGCGTTCGGGCCGGCGATCGTGACCACGAAGTCGCCGGCCTCGGCGGACAGCGCGGCCAGGATCGCGTCCGCGTTGCGCGTGCGTGCGGTCTCGCCCGTGACGATGACCGCTCCGGTCTCGATCGCGGCCGGGGAGATCCCGGCGAGGTCGTACTCGCGCCGGACGAGCCTGGCCAGCGCGGGCGCGTCCACCTCGTCGGGCCCGGTCAGCGGGGTGCGGTGCACGTCACCGCGGTGGACGACGGACTTCTCGTCCACCTGGATGCGGGGGACCTGGCCGGGCCGGGCGACGTCGTGGAGCTGCAGCCGGGAGAACACGACCTGGGTCGTCGTCGTCCCCACGTCGATGCCCACGCTGAGGACCTCGCGGCCGGGCCCGGGCACCTGCGGTCAGCTCTTCCGGAACGTCACGGTGCCGTCGACGTCCATGGAGTCGATGATCCCCATGACCAGGGCGTCGACCGGCTGGTCGTGTGTCGTGGCCGCGAACCGCGCGGCGCTGCCCCGAGCCACGAGCACGAGCTCGCCGGTCCCCGCGCCGACGCCGTCGACGGCGACGAACACGGGCCCGGCGAGCTTGCCCTTCTCGTCGGTCTCACGGACGAGAAGCAGCTTGTGCCCGGTCAGGCTGGGGTCCTTGACGGTGGAGACCACCGAACCCATGACCCGAGCGATGAGCATGGCCGCCTCCGGTGCGGGCGTGGTCGGGCTCCGCCGCCGCTGCCGGAGCCTCTGGTCGGACGGTAGAGCATGGCCGCCCGGCCTTCGGCCGAATTCCGTGATCCGCACGCCCCACACCCTGAGGTTGCCCCTCCCGGCCGTCAGGCGCGTGGAGCGTGGTCCGACCGACCGGGTGAAGGCGCCAGCCGGGTGAAGCACAGGTCGGTCACCGGACGGCCCTGGGCCAGCCCGACCCGCTCGTACCTGGTCAGCGGCCGGTCCGGCGGTCGGGGCGCGGGCCCCGGATGGTCGTTGCGCAGCAGCGGCTGCGCGGAGAGCACGGCGAGCATCTGCGCGGCATACGGGGGCCAGTCGGTGGCGCAGTGCACGAAGCCGCCGGCGGCCAGCCGGCCCGCGACCAGCGCTGCGAAGCCCGGCTGCACGAGCCGCCGCTTGTGGTGCCGGGTCTTGGGCCACGGGTCGGGGAAGAACACCCGGACGCCGGACAGCGACCCCGGCCCCAGCATGTCCCGAAGGACCTCCACGGCGTCACCCCGGGCCACCCGCACGTTGGGCAGCCGGTCCCGCTCCAGGTAGTGCAGAAGCTGACCCAGGCCCGGGGTGTGCACGTCCACCGCCAGCACCCCCACCTGCGGCTGTGCGGCGGCCAGCGCGGCCGTGGCCTCGCCCATTCCCGGGCCGATCTCGAGGACGACCGGCACCCCTGGGCCGAACCGGGCCGCGAGGTCGAGCGGCCGGCAGTCGACGTCGATGCCGTACCGCGGCCACAGCCGCTCCAGGGCGTCGCGCTGCGTCGGGGTGAGGCGACCGCGCCGGGGGTGGAACGACCGGACCGGTGGCGGCAGCACGGTGCCGGGGCGGGGGGCTGGCGGGGCGCTCACGGGAGGGAGATCCTACGACGGTGGACGACGCCGACCTGCTCGCCGCCTTCGACCGCCAGCTGCGGCAGCGGCTGGTGCCGCCGGAGCGCGGCTGGGTGACCGAGCGGGTCGGCCCCGTGGTGCGGTCGACCGCGCCGCCCGGGCCGGACGGCGGCAGCATCGTCGAGTGGAGCGACCTCGACGAGGCGACCGCGGACGCCGAGATCGCCGCCCAGGTGGAGCACTTCCGCGGCCTCGGTGCGGGGTTCGAGTGGAAGGTCTACGGCCACGACCGGCCCGCCGACCTCTCCGACCGGCTGCTGGCCTCGGGGTTCGTCGCCGAGGGCGAGGAGTCGCTCGTCGTGGGCCGCACCGACGACGTCCTGGCGGCGTGCGCGGCCGCCGGGCCGGCCGCCGACGTGCTGGTCCGCGCGGTGACGCCGGACGACTGGGCGGGCGTGGCCGCGGTGGCCGACGAGGTGTGGGCCGGCCGGGGGGAGGCGACCGTGCGCCGGCTCGCCCGCGAGCTCGCGCACGGGTCGGACCCCCTCGACGTGGCCGTGGCCGAGGTGCCCGGTGGCCTGGTCGTCGGCGTCGCCTGGGTCCGCCGCCACCCGGGGACCGACTTCGCGAGCCTGTGGGGTGGCAGCGTGCTGCCGGCCTGGCGGCACCGGGGCGTCTACCGGGCCCTGGTGGCCTGGCGGGCGGCGCTCGCCCGGCGGGACGGCTTCACCCATCTGCAGGTGGACGCCGCCCCGACCAGCCGGCCCATCCTCCAGCGGCTTGGCCTGCGGGTCCTCACCACCACCCGGCCGTACGTGTGGTCACCGCCGTAGGGCCCGGCGCCGGGGGGCCGTAGGGTCCCCTCATGGGCGCTGTGCTGGCCACGGGGGGCTGGATGCTCCAGCACGCCTGGCAGATGCGTACCGACCCGCTGACCTTCCTCGTGGGGTGCGCGGCCGAGCTCGGCGACGTGGTGGAGTTCCCGATCCCCCGGCAGCGGGTGCTGTTCGTCAACGACCCCGACGCTGCGCTGCGCGTGCTGCAGGGCAACCACCGGGCCTACGGCAAGCGCACCATCCAGTACGACGCGCTCTCGCTGGTCACCGGCGAGGGCCTGCTGACCAGCGACGGGGCGGTCTGGCGCCGCAGCCGCCGACTGGTCCAGCCGGCGTTCCATCCCCGGACGCTGGACGCGGTCGGCGGGCACGTCGCCGCCGCGGGGGAGCGGCTGCTCGCGGACTGGCGGGCGCGGCCGGCCGGCACGGTCGTCGACGTCGACGACGCCATGATGCGGGTGGCGCTGGAGGTCGTCGGCGCGGCACTGTTCTCCACCGACCTCGGCCCGCAGTCGCGCCGCCTCGTGCACGCCGTCCTCGAGGCGCTCGACGTGGTCGTCGCACGGGCGCGCTCGCCGCTACCGCTGCCGCTGGCGGTGCCCACCCCCGGCCACCGCCGCCTGCGGGCGGCGGTGGCCACCCTCGACGCGACCGTCGCCGACCTGGTCGCCCGGCGACGGGCCGCCGGTGCGGGAGCCGACGCCGACCTGCTCGGGCTGCTGCTCGCCGCCCGCGACGGCTCCGATGCCCTCTCCGACCGGCAGGTGCGCGACGAGGTGGTGACGTTGGTCGTCGCCGGCCACGAGACTGTGGCCAGCGCCCTCACCTGGACGTGGTGGCTGGTGTCCGGGGCCCCTGAGGTCGCTGCGCGGCTGGCGGAGGAGTCCGACCGGGTCCTGGCCGGGCGGGCCCCGACCGCCGCGGACTACCCGGCCCTGCGTTACGCCCGGGCGGTTTTCGACGAGGCGCTGCGGCTGTACCCACCGGCCTGGGTCATCACCCGGCGGGCCCTCGAGGCCGACGAGCTCGCGGGGGCGGAGGTGCCGGCGGGAGCGCTGGTCATCCTGTCGACGTACGCGTTGCACCGTCACCCCGCGGTGTGGACGAACCCGGAGCGGTTCGACCCCGAGCGGTTCACTGACGGTGCGGCCGTGCGCCGGGCCTACCTGCCGTTCGGCGCCGGACCGCGGCTGTGCGTGGGTCGGGACTTCGCGCTGCTCGAGGGCACCCTGCTGCTCGCCCAGGTGTCCGGGGCGTACCGCCTCGAGCGGCTGCCCGGTCAGCGGGTGCGGCCCGAGGCGCTCGTCACCATCCGGCCGCGGGGCGGCCTGCCGCTGCGCCTGGTCCACCGGCACCCGTGACAGCGGGGTCGCTTGCCGCCGGACGTCGGGTCGCGACAGGGTGCCGCCATGGCTGACGAACCCCGCCCCGGACAGCCGCACCTCGAGGTTCCGTGGGGCGTGCGCCTGGCCGCCGAGTGGTCGTGGCGGCTGCTCGTCGTCGCGGCAGCCGTCGGCGCCACGGTGCTCCTGGTGGCACGGCTGCGCGTGCTCGGGATCGCGCTGTTCGTGGCCGTGCTGGTCAGTGCGCTGCTCGCCCCCGCCGTGGAGCGGCTCGCCCGGACCCGGGTGCGGCGCGGCGGGTCGACCGCGATCGTGCTCCTCGGGTCGCTGGTCGGGCTGGTGGTCGTCGGGTACGGGGTGGGCAACGCCATCGCCGGGCAGTTCGGGGACCTCTCGGAGCAGTTCGGCGCCGGCCTGGACAAGATCCGGGAGTGGCTGCGGACGACGTTCGGCATCGAGGACAGCCAGCTGCAGGACTGGCTGGACCAGATCGTCCAGTCGATGCAGGAGAACAAGGAGTCCCTGGCCTCCGGGGCGCTGAGCACCGCCACCGTGGCGCTGGAGGTGCTCTCCGGTGCGGCGATCGCCCTGTTCGCCACGGTCTTCTTCCTCTACGAGGGGCCGCGGATCTGGGCGTGGCTGGTCTCGCTGCTCCCGGACCGGGCCCAGCCCGGTGCCCGTGAGGCCGGGACCCGGTCGTGGGTCGTGCTCACCGGGTACGTGCGGGGGACGGTCCTCATCGCGTTCGTCGACGGGTTCTTCATCGGGCTCGCGGTGGCCGTCATCGGGGTCCCGCTCGCGATGCCGCTGGGCGTCCTGGTGTTCTTCGGCGCCTTCGTGCCGATCGTCGGGGCCACCGTCACCGGCTTCGTCGCGGTCGTCGTCGCCCTGGCCAGCGAGGGGGTCGTCTCGGCGCTGCTCGTGCTCGCCGCGGTCGTCCTCGTGCAGCAGCTCGAGGGGCACATCCTCCAGCCGCTCGTCATGGGGCGGATGGTCGCGCTGCACCCGCTCGGCGTGGTTCTCGCGGTGGCCGCCGGCACCCTGCTCGCGGGGCTGGTCGGTGCGGTGATCGCCGTCCCCCTGGCGGCGGTGGGGGCGACGGTGCTCGGCTACTACCGCGAGCGGTCACGGGCCCCGGGTGCGGCGGCAGAGCCGGCGGAGCCCGCGGAGCCCGCGGAGGAGGCCGGTCTGCCGCCTCCCGGGCCGGTTGCCGCCGACCCAGACCTGGGACACTGACCCGGTGGCGGACCCGGCGGCAGCCCCGGCGATACGGCCCGGGCGTGGCGGCGGCTGGCTGCCCGCCGTCGTGGTGCTGGCCTGGATCCCCGCAGTCCTGCTGCTCGACCGTGGCGCCGGGCTCCCCCGTCAGCTGCTGCTCGGTGCGGGCACGTGGGTCCTGCTGCTGGCGCTGCTCCGGCTGGAGACCCCGGTCGTCCGCGCCCAGACGGCGGTGGTCGTCGCCTTCGCGACCGCGGTGGAGTACACGTTCTCCCCGCTGCTCGAGGTGTACCTGTACCGGCTGCACAACGTGCCCTCGTTCGTGCCGCCCGGGCACGGCCTGGTCTACCTCGCGGCGCTGTCGATCGGCCGTAGCGCCCTCGTCCGCCGGCACGCCCGTGCGTTCGTCGCCGGGACCGTCGTCCTCGGGGGCTGCTACGCCGCGTGGGGGCTGTTCTGGTCGCCGCGGCTCGACGTCCTCGGGGCGTTCTGGTACCTGTGCCTCGTCGGCTTCCTGGCGTGGGGCCGCTCCCGCCTGCTGTACGTGGGCGCGTTCGTCGTGGTGACCTACCTCGAGGTGCTCGGCACCTGGGCGGGGGTGTGGACCTGGGCCCCCTACGACCCCACGGGGCTGGTGGCCATCGGCAACCCGCCGTCCGTCGCGGCCGGGGGGTACGGCTGGTTCGACCTCGCGGCGGTCCTCGCCGCCCCGGGCCTGGTCCGGCTGGTGGCGCGGGGCCGAGCGCGGGTCAGGTGGCGGGTGGGTGCTGCGGGGCGTGGACCGCGAGCCGCGCCAGCGCCGGCGGGTGCAGCTCCCCGTTCGTCGTGAGCGCCCCGGCGGCCCCGGAGAGGGCTGGGCTGCCGTCGGTCCCCGTGATGCGGCCGCCGGCCTCCTCGACGATCGGGACGAGAGCGGCGATGTCCCAGGGCGCCAGGTCGGGCTCCACCGCGATGTCCAGGGCACCCTCCGCGACGAGCATGTGGGACCAGAAGTCCCCGTAGGCGCGGGTGCGCCACACCGCAGCGGCGAGGTCCCGGAACCGCTGGGGGCCGTGCGGCCAGCCGACGTGGTCGGAGTACGACAGCGAGGCGTCGTCCAGGGTGTGGACGTGGGAGACCCGGATCCGCCGGGTGTCCTCCAGCGCACCCCCCACCCAGGCGCCGCTGCCGCGCGCGGCCCACCAGCGCCGGCCGAGTGCCGGGGCGCTGACGACACCCACGACGGCGTCAGCGCCCTCCACCAGGGCGATGAGGGTCGCCCACACCGGCACCCCGCGGACGAAGTTCTTCGTGCCGTCGATGGGGTCGAGGATCCAGCGGCGGACCGCGTCGCCGGTGGTGCCGTGCTCCTCGCCCTCGACCGCGTCGCGGGGGCGCTCCGCCGCCAGCCGGGTGCGCAGCAGCGCCTCGACCGCGTGGTCGGCGTCGCTGACCGGCGTCAGGTCGGGCTTGGTCTCGACGACGAGGTCCCGGGCGCGGTGGCGCTCCTGCGTCACAGCGTCCGCCGCGTCGGCGAGGGACAGCGCGAGGGCCAGGTCGTCGTCGTAGCGGGCCACCCGCCGAGCCTACTGAGGGTCGGCCAGGACGGCGCCGCGCTTGACACCCCTGGGGTGGGTGTCAACCCTGGGCCCGTGACCGCACGGGAGCGGCTCCTGGAGGCCGCCCACGACGCCGTCGTCTCCGGGGCCTGGCCGCGGGTGCGGATGGCGGACCTGGCGCGGGCCGCCGGAGTGTCCCGGCAGACGCTCTACAACGAGTTCGGCAGCCGTGACGGCCTCGCCGCCACCCTCGCCGCCCGCGAGGGGGAGCGGTTCCTCGCCGGTGCCCTGGCGGCCTTCGCGGCCAGCCCCGGAGGCCCGGCCGAGGCGCTCGGGGCGGCTGCCGGGTGGGCGCTGCGGAGCGCCGCCCACGACCCGGTGGTCACGGCGGCGGTGACCGACGACGCCGGCGGCCTGCTGCCGCTCCTCACCACCCGGTCCGAGCCGCTCCTGCTGCCGATCGCCGCGGCTCTCGCGCAGGCCATGGTCGCCCGTGACCCGCGGCTGGACGCCGTGCGGTGCGCCCGGGTGGCCGAGACCGTCGTGCGGCTGACGGTCTCCCACCTCGTGCTGCCGACCCAGCCCGTGGACGCCAGCGCCGTCGACCTCGCGCTGACCGCCCGCGCCCTGCTGGCCTGACCGGGGCGGGGCCCGCCCGCGTACCCTCGGGGGATGCCGGACACGGTGCTGGGCCTGCCGCTGCACCCCCTCGTCGTGCACGCCGTGGTCGTGCTGGTGCCGCTGTCGGCGCTCGGCGTGCTCCTGACGGCGCTGAGCCGGACCTGGTTCGAGCGGCTGCGCTGGCCCGTCCTGGCCGTGCTGACCGTCGCTGCGGCGTCCGCGGTGGTCGCCCGGGTGAGTGGGGAGGCCCTGCTCGCCGAGCTCGGGGGCCGGGGCGAGACCCTCCAGCGGCACGCCGACCTGGGCCTGGTGGCCCCGTTCCTCGTCCTGGGGTTCTGGCTGCTGGTGCTCGCGTGGGTCCTCGCGGCGGGCCCCGCTGAAGGCGGACGGGACCGTCGGCCATCGGCCGGCGTCCGGGTGCTGGGCGTGCTGGCCGTGCTCGCCGGGCTGGGCTGCACCGGCTACGTCGTCCTGGTCGGGCACTCGGGCGCGGCCGCCGTCTGGCAGGGGGTCGTGGGCTAGCCGCCGGCTCGGTATCTCGCCGGGCGGCGTGTCCTCACTCGGTGTCGGACACCTCGCGGCTGCGCAGCAGCCGGCGCAGCGAGGCCAGGCGCCCGGGGTCGGCGTGGCCGGCGGCCACCCAGGCGTCCAGGGCGCACTCCGGCTCGTCGTGGCTGCACGAGCGTGGGCACTCCCCGGCGCCGGCGGCGAGGTCGGGGAACGCGTGGATGACGCGGCCCGGGACGACGTGGCCCAGCCCGAAGGAGCGGATGCCGGGGGTGTCGATCACCCAGGTGTCGGCGTCGAGGGCCAGGGCGTAGGCCGACGACGACGTGTGCCGCCCGCGCCCGGTGACGACGTTCACCCGCCCGGTGGCCCGATCCGCACCTGGCACCAGGGCATTGACCAGCGTCGACTTGCCCACCCCGGAGTGCCCGACGAGCACCGTGACCCGGCCCTGCAGGCGCCGCCGCAGCTCCCCGAGGTCGGTGTCCCGGCCGGTCACGACGTGCGGGACGTCCAGCGCGGCGTACGTCGCCAGGAGGTCGTCGGGGGCGGCGAGGTCGGCCTTGGTGAGGACGAGCAGGGGGTCCAGCCCGCCGTCGTAGGCCGCGACAAGGCAGCGGTCGATGAGGCCGGTGCGCGGCTCCGGATCGGCGAGCGCCGTGACCACGGCAAGCTGGTCGGCGTTGGCGACGACGACCCGCTCGACCGGGTCGGCGTCGTCGGGGGAGCGGCGCAGCACCGTGCGCCGGCGCTCGACCCGGACGATCCGGGCCAGGGCGTCCGGGCCGCCGGTGAGGTCGCCGACGAGAGCGACCCGGTCACCCACGACGATCCCCGTGCGGCCCAGCTCGCGGGCCTTCATCGCGACGACCCGGTGCCCGCCGTGCACGGCGTCGAGCAGGCAGGTGCACCGGCCGCGGTCGACCGTGACGACGAACCCGCCCGCCGCTGCCTCGTGGTCGGGGCGCTCCCGGGTCCGCGGCCGGGACTTGCCGCGTCCCGGCCGGATCCGGCGGCCGGATCCGGACGTCGTCCTCGTCGAGGTGGGCGTGCCGGCGCTGCGGCGGCGTCATCCGGTGACCATCGCCGTCCAGGCTGTGACGAACCCCGGGAAGGTCTTGCCGGTCGTGCCGACGTCCTCGACCTGCACCCCGGGGACGACGAGGCCGAGGACCGCCGCTGCCGTGGCCAGCCGGTGGTCGTCGTAGGTGCGGAACACCCCGCCGTGCAGCCGCCGCGGACGGATCTCCAGCCCGTCGCCCGTCCCGAGGGCGGTCAGCTCGCGGGTCAGCGCGGCCAGCCGGTCGGTCTCGTGCCCGCGCAGGTGGGCGACCCCGCGGATCGTCGTGGGGGACTGCGCGAGCGCGGCCAGGGCGGCCACGACGGGGACCTGCTCCCCGAGGCGGCGCAGGTCGAGGTCCGTGCCCCGGGGCCGGCCGGCAGCGCTGACGACGAGGCCGTCCGGGGTGTCCTCCAGCCGGGCGCCCAGCGCGGTGAGCAGCGCCCGGGACTCCGCGTCCGGCTGGTAGTCGGAGCCGCGGGGCCAGCCGACGAGGCGGACCCGGCCACCGGTGGCCAGCGCCGCCGCCGCGAACGGCAGCGCGTTGGCGATGTCGGCCTCGAGCAGGAGGTCACGGGCCCGGACCGGGCCCGGACGCACCTGCCACACGTCCGTCGCCGGCTCGTCGGCGGCCACTCCGGCGTCGCGGAGCATGGCCATCGTCATCGCGATGTGCGGCCGGCTGGGCACCGCGGGCCCGACGTGGCGGACGGTCACCCCCTGCGTGAACCGGGCGCCCACCAGCAGCAGGGCGCTGACGAACTGGCTGGACGTCGACGCGTCGACCGTCACCGCGCCGCCCCGCACGGCCCCCACGCCGTGGACGGTGAAGGGCAGCGCTCCGCGGCCGCCGTCGTCGACGGCCACGCCGAGCTGGCGCAGCGCGGTGACGACGGGGCCCATCGGCCGCTCCCGGGCCCGGGGGTCGCCGTCGATCGTGACGTCCCCGTGGGCCAGCGCCGCCAGCGGCGGCACGAACCGCATCACGGTGCCGGCCAGCCCGCAGTCGACCTGCGCCGGGCCGCGGAAGGGGGCCGGCGTGACCCGCCAGCCGTCCTCCGCGGTGTCGGTCACCCCGGTGCCCAGCGCCCGCAGGGCGGCGGCCATGAGCTCGGTGTCGCGAGCCCGCAGCGGTCGGCCGATGGTCGACGGGCCGTCCGCGAGGGCCGCGAGCACCAGCGCCCGGTTGGTCAGCGACTTCGAGCCGGGCAGGGTGACCGTCGCGTCGACGGCGCCCCGCGCGACGGGGGCGTCCCAGAGCTCCGACACGCCGCCCATCCTCCCGCACCCGGTCCCCGCCCACCCCTGCCTCCTTCGCGTGGCGGTGACGATGTGGCCACCAGGGCGACCACATCGTCACCGCCACGGGAGGGGGCGGGGCCGCGGGCGGTTGTGCACAGGCCCCGGGACGGGGCTGGTGGCGCCGTCCGTACCGGAGCGAGCCTGCCGGGATGGATGACGGGGTTCAGGCGCTGGCCGCGAGCCAGGACGGTCTGCTGACGCGCTACCAGCTGGTCGCCAACGGCGTGACCCGGTCCGCCGTGCGCCATCGGCAGGGTACCGGCGGCCGCTGGCAGCCGGTCACCGGACGGGTCGTCGCGGTGTTCACCGGGACGCTGACCGATCGGCAGCGACTGCGCGCGGCGCTGCTGCACGCCGGTCCCGACGCCCAGCTCGGCGGGCCCACCGCTCTGGCCGTGTACGGGCTGCGCTACGGACCGGCGACGTCCCGGGTGCACGTCCTCGTGCCGCACGAGGTCCAGCCGACCCGTGCGCCGCTGCTGACCGTCAGTCGGACCACCCGGCTCCCTGTGCCGCGGACCGTGGCGGGGCTGCCGGTGAGCCCGCCGGCCCGGGCCGCCCTCGACGCCGTCCGGCCGGTCCGGTCGCTGCGGGAGGTCCGGGCCGCGCTGGCGGAGGTCGTGCAGCGGCGGCTCGCGACGCCGGAGCAGCTGGCGCGGGAGGTGGCCGCCGGACCCGTGCGCGGGGCCGCCCTGCCCCGGCAGGCGGTGCGTGACCTGCTCGCCGGGCCGCGCTCGGCACCCGAGTGCGAGCTGCGCGACCTGCTCACGGGTTCCTCGGTGCTGCCCCCGGCGAGCTACAACCACCCGCTGTACGACGCGGCGGGCCGTCTGGTCGCCGTCGTCGACGCCTACCTCGAGGACGTCCGGCTGGCCCTCGAAGTCGACTCCGCGGAGCACCACCTGTTCCGCGACCAGTGGGAGGCGTCGATGCGCCGACATGCGGCGGTGAGTGCCCTCGGCGTCGTCGTCATGCACGTCTCGCCGTGGCGGCTGCGGACGGAGCGCGGTCGCTTCCTCAGCGAGGTCGATGTGGCCACTAGGGCGACCACATCGTCACCGCCACGGGGGTGGGGGTGGCAGGCTGACGGCTGTGTGCGGGAGGTACGCAGCCAGCCGCAACCAGGACGACCTCGTCGAGGAGTTCGAGGTCGACCGGGTCGAGGTGCGCGAGCCCCTGGCCCCCGACTTCAACGTGGCGCCGACCAAGGACGTCTACGCCGTCCTCACCCGGCACGCCAGGGACCGTCCGGCCGAGTCACCCGCCGTCCGCCAGCTGCGCGTCGTGCGCTGGGGGCTGGTTCCCCCGTGGGCGCCGGACCCCGCCATCGGCAACCGCATGATCAACGCCCGGGTCGAGACCGTCGACGTCAAGCCGGCCTTCCGCCAGGCGTTCGCCCGGCGGCGCTGCCTGCTGCCGGCCGACGGCTACTACGAGTGGTACGCCGAGGAGGGTCGGCTCGACGCCCGCGGCCGGCCCCGCAAGCAGCCGTTCTTCATCCACCGGCGGGACGGCGGGGTGCTGGCGATGGCCGGCCTGTACGAGTTCTGGCGCGACCCCGAGCGGCCCCACGACGACCCGGCGGCCTGGCTGACCACCACCGTCGTCATCACCGCGGACGCCACCGACGACCTCGG
Source organism: Actinomycetes bacterium (assembly GCA_025455945.1). Lineage (GTDB taxonomy): Bacteria > Actinomycetota > Actinomycetes > Prado026 > Prado026 > Prado026. The sequence goes on along the minus strand of JALOLN010000054.1, from coordinate 10,622 downwards.
CCGCATCCACGACCGGATGCCCATGGTCGTCGCCCGCCCGGACTGGGCGGCCTGGCTCGACCCGGACGTGACCGACGGGGCCGCGGTGAAGGGACTCCTGCGGCCCGCGGCCAGCGCCGTGCTGGAGGCCTACCCGGTGTCCCCGGCGGTGGGCAACCCGCGCAACAACGGCCCCGGGCTGGTCGAGCCGCTGCCCCTGGACGACGCGGGAGGGGACGACGGTGGGCTCTTCCCCGCGTGACCCCCGCACCCCCGCCGCCGTGCGGACGCTGGCCACGCCGGTCGGTCCGGCCCGGGTGCACGTGCACCCCTCCCGGACGAGCGGCGCCACGGCCACCGTCGTGCTCGGCCACGGTGCCGGCGGCGGCGTGGCGGCCCGCGACCTCGCCGCGCTGGCCGCCGCCCTCCCGGCCGCGGGGTACGCCGTCGTGCTCGTCGAGCAGCCCTGGCGGGTCGCCGGCCGTCGGGTGGCCGGGCCGCCGGCCCAGCTGGACGCCGCCTGGCGTGCGGTGCTCGCCGGCCTCGACGTCTCCGGCCCGCTCGTCGTCGGCGGGCGGAGCGCGGGTGCCCGCGTGGCCTGCCGGACGGCGGCCGGGGCCGGTGCTGCCGCCGTCGTCGCCCTCGCCTTCCCGCTGCACCCCCCGGGCCGGCCGGAGCGCAGCCGGGCCCAGGAGCTGCTCGCGTCGGGTGCCCCCACGCTCGTCGTGCAGGGTGAGCGCGACCCGTTCGGTCGGCCGGGGGAGCTGCCGCCGGGCCCGGACGTGGCCGTGATCCCCACGGCCGACCACGGGTTCGCGGTCCCTCGGTCCGCCGTCGTCACCCAGGCCGAGGCGCTGACCCTGGTCTGCGCCGCCGTCCGCCGGTTCCTCGACGGGAAGATCCGACCGGGCGGACGACGTTGACGCTGACGTGCTGCTGCTGCCCGGGACCCGCCCGGCCCCTCTCGACTTGCCGCACTGGCCGCTACCCTCGGGCGTGACGGAGAGGGAGGTGGGTCCGGTCGAGGAGACCCAGGAGGAGCGGTCGGCGCGGTTCGAGCGCGACGCGCTGCCCTACCTCGACCAGCTGTACGCGGCTGCCCTGCGGATGACCCGCAACCCGGCCGACGCCGAGGACCTCGTCCAGGAGGCGTTCGTCAAGGCCTACGCCGCCTTCCACCAGTACGCCGACGGCACGAACCTCAAGGCCTGGCTGTACCGCATCCTCACCAACACGTTCATCAACACCTACCGCAAGAAGCAGCGCGAGCCGCAGCAGAGCGGGACCGAGGAGATCGAGGACTGGCAGATCGCCCGGGCCGAGTCGCACACCTCCGCCGGGCTGCGCTCCGCCGAGGCCGAGGCGCTGGACCGGCTGCCCGACTCCGATGTCCGGGACGCGCTACAGGCGATCCCGGAGGACTTCCGGATCGCCGTGTACCTGGCCGACGTCGAGGGCTTCTCCTACAAGGAGATCGCCGAGATCATGGAGACGCCGATCGGCACGGTGATGTCCCGGCTGCACCGCGGCCGCCGCCAGCTGCGCGTGCTGCTCGAGGACTACGCACGAGAGCGTGGTCTGGTCCCCTCCGGGGAGGTGCCATGAGCTGCGGCGACCCGCACGCCACCGACTGCAGCGAGGTGATCGCGGCGGTCTACCGGTACCTCGACGGCGAGGTGGACGACGGGCTGGCGACCCGCATCCACGACCACCTGGACGAGTGCGGTCCGTGCCTGCGCCAGTACGGCATCGAACGTGAGGTCAGAGTCCTGGTCGCGCGCTGCTGCCGCGCCGAGCGGGCCCCGGAGGCGCTGCGCGCGCGGATCGTCGTCCGGCTGCAGCAGGCCCGCATCGAGTTCGGCCCGACCGGGCCGCTGTCCTGACTCAGGCGTTGGGCCGCCGGCCGCGGTTCGCCTTGCTCTTCTTGCGGTCGCGACGCTTGCGGGCGCGCTTGCTCATGCCGGACTCCTTCACGGGGGGCGCGGGGGCACCAGGGGCTGCCAAGCAGTCTCGCACGCGCGGACGGCCGGACGACGCGGCCGGTCGGCGGATCAGCCGCTGAGCCGCCGGTTGAGGGCCGCGAGCACCGAGCGGGCCACCGCCTCGGAGTCGTCGCCTCGGACCATGGCGCTGCCGGTGAGGTACTGCTCGCCGAGGCGGGGCACGGCGACCGACAGCACGCTGACGGCGACCTGCCGGGCGCCCGCGGGGACGACCTGGGCGCTCTCGACCACCGCCGTGCTGCCCAGCAGCTCGCCCAGTGCGGCGAGAGTCGCCTGCGCCACCAGCCGCGGGCGGTGGGTGGCCGTGCCCGGGCCGACGATGCGCCCCTCGAAGACGGCCCCCCCGCTCGCGCTGATCGTCACGACGGCCTCGGCCTCGGTGCCGCTGGTGCGCACCATGATCGAGCTGATCGCGGGCCGGGGCAGCGGCTCGACGACCTCGGGGGCGTCCTGGAGCAGGGAGGGGGTGTCGTCGACGCCGATCTGCACGACGGAGACGATGCGGTGGTCGATGTCCATCCCCAGCCGGACCATGGCGAAGGACTGGACGTCGCGGACGACCTGCTTGGCCGGCTTGCCCGGCTCGGCCAGCACGTGGATCTCGATGGGTACGGCGTCCGGGCCGGTCACCACGCTCGCCGCGATGATGCCGGGCAGGCGCTTCAGCTCGTCCTCGAACTCCGGCAGGAGGCGCAGGGTGGGCACGAAGGACACTGTCTCACTGCTCGCGCCGAACTCGTGTGAGGCCGGCCACGAGCATCCGGCGGCGGCGTTCCTCGAGGTCGGTCGGCACGGCCGCGCCCGGCCGGCCGGCGGTGCCCGCAGCGCCCGGCGCCTCGTCCCCGGCCACCCTGGCCAGCGATGCGGCCGCGGTCTCCACGTCCGCCCCCGCCCCCTCGGCGGCCTGCTCGAGCGCCAGCAGCGTCGGGGGGACGACGAGGCGGGCGTGCTCGACGACGGACCGGAGCGACTCCCGCTGCCACCAGCGGAGCACGCGCGCGGTCTGCGCGTCGATGCGGCCGTCGTCCTCCGCAGCGGCGAGCTCGGCGTCGAACCGCTGCGTGGCGGGGTCGCGGCGGACGTCGAGCAGCCCGGCGACCAGGTCGCCGTAAGCGGTCTCGCGGGAACGCCTCGAGGACACCCCCTGCCCCCCTTCGCCGCGCCGTGCCGTTGCCGCCGGTGCTCCCGGTGGGCGGACCGTGCCCTCGAAGGCTAGGGCATGGTGACCGCCGGGGGCAGTGCCCGGTGGCGGAAGTCGCTGGAACGGCCGAGCGTCTAGTCACTTCGGACTAGGCTGCCCTGGCCCAAACGTCCTAGATGTATCGGATCTACGGTCTGTCATCAGGCGGGTACTTGACGCGACATTCCGTCACACCCTTCACTCGTGTCTTGCGCGAACCGGGCAAACCGGGTCGCGTACGCCCGAGCCGGCGGGGGTCACCCGTCGGTGGGAGGGGGCGGACAACTGCAGAGTGCGAGATCGGGACCGACAGCATGGATGCAGCGACATGCATTCACAAGCACTGAGATGCAGTCGATCTGTGGCGGGTCGCCGCCGGCCGTGACGCCGGTGGCTCGCCGTCGCGACACCTCGAGCGGAGCGGATCTTGCACGGGCGATCAGCGGCGCCCGTGACATGAATCCCAGGGGTGATGCCTCCAATGAGCAAGATCACGGCCGCTGTCGAACGGTTCCTTTCCGATGGCGCCGGCTGGGCCTGGTGGTAATGCCTCCCTGCTGTCGGTCCCCGTCTCGCAGTCTGACTCCACCGGGCAGTCGGTTCGGCCGACAAGAAGCTAGGGAGCAGTGCCCACGGGCCCTCGAGGGGGGCGGCATGACGGACCTGCCGGTTCGCGCGCGGCTGTACATCAGCGCGGCGATCCTGGCTGCCTGCGTCCTCGTCGTGCTCGCCCTGCTCGCCCGGCCCGACTGGGCCGTCGTGATCTCCTTCGCCGTCCTCACCGTCGTGCTCGAGCGCACCTCGACCGGTGTCGGGAACCAGAGCCAGGGCCAGGGCTCGATCGCCTTCTTCATGACGCTGCCGACGACCATCGCCGCGGCGATCCTCACCGGCTGGGCCGGGGCCACCCTCGTCGGTGCCGCCGGGCTGCTGCACGCGGCACCAAGCCGGCTGCCCACCGTGAAGCGGCTCTTCAACGGTGCCCAGTTCACCCTGAGCGCGGCCGCCGCCGGCCTCGCCTTCGAGCTGCTCGGCACGTTCCTCGCTGACGGCGGCCCGGCCGCCCTCGTGCTCCAGGTGGTCGCCGCCAACGTCGTCTACTCGGTGGTCAACGCCGGGCTGCTGACGGCTGTCCTGTGGCTGGCCCAGGGCGCCCCGCCCGCGGCGGTGCTCACCGGCACGATCGCGCGCACCGCCCCGGTCTACCTCGGCTACGGGCTGCTCGGCGTGGCCCTGGCGATGCTGTGGGAGATCGGCGGGCCGCTGCCGACCGTGCTCGGCCTGCTCCCCCTGCTCGTGGCGCGCTGGGCGTTCCTGCAGTACGCCCGCGAGCGCGAGGCGTACGAGGCCACGATCCGCACCCTCGTCAAGGCGGTCGAGCAGAAGGACTTCTACACCCGCGGGCACAGCGAGCGGGTCTCGACCGCCTCGGTGATGATCGCCCGGGCCATCGGGATGAGGGAGGAGCGGGTCACCGCCATCGCCTACGCGGGGATCCTGCACGACGTGGGCAAGCTCGGCGTGCCGACCAAGGTGCTGCAGAAGACCGGCCGGCTCACCGAGGACGAGTTCGCCGCCATCAAGCGCCACCCGGTCCGGGGCCGGGAGATGCTCAGCGACATCGAGTTCCTCGACGAGGCCTTCGAGGGGATCCTGCACCACCACGAGCGGATGGACGGCCGCGGCTACCCCAGGGGGCTGGTCGGCGACGACATCCCGGAGTTCGCCCGGATCATCGCGGTCGCGGACGCGTTCGACTCGATGACCTCGACCCGGTCCTACCGCGACGCGCGCACCGTGCCCGAGGCGGTCCGGGAGCTGCAGCGGTGCCGCGGCACGCAGTTCGACCCAGTGATGGTGGACGCGATGGTCCGGGCGCTGGCCCGGCAGCCGTGGACGCACGTGCCGGCGCCCCCGCCCGGCGTCCGGGTGCCGCAGGGTGCGGTCATCGACCACGACGACCCGACGTTCGTCTACGGGCTGCCCGAGGCGGAACGGTGAGCCGCCCGGCCCCCGCCCGGCGGTCCTGGCGCCCCGACGAGGGGCGCGGCACGGTCGTCGTCGCCGCGCTCGCCGCGGTCCTGGTGGTCGCCTCGGTCTCGCTGACCGTCCAGCAGCCCCCGGCGCAGGCCTGGGTCGCGCTCGGCTTCGGCCTGTTCATCGCTCTGGGCGAGGTCGTCCGGATCCGGCTCGAGGGCGACCGGGAGACCGCTCCCGTCGGCGCCGCCGCCGCCTGGGCGTACGTGCTGCTCGGCTCGTTCGGCGGGGTGCCCACGACGCACCGGGCGTGGGACGTCGTCACGGTGACCGCGCTGGGCACCTTCGTCGGCGCCGTCCCGCACGTGGCCGCCGGCCGGGCCCCCCGCGTGGACGAGCTGGCCCGCCGGCTGCTCAGCGTCGGCCTGGCCGCGGCGATCTTCCGGCCGCTGTACGACGGGGGGCAGGGGCCGCTGGGCCGCCTCGGCGAGGACGCCAACTGGCTGCTGGCCCTGGTGATGGTCGTCGTCGTCGGGCTGGCGATGCTGCTGGACGCCGCCGTGGCGGCGCTGGTGCGCGCCGACCGGGACCGGGCGCCCTACCTCGCCGCGCTGCGCGACGAGTCCCGCGCGCTGGTCGGCCTGGGCTCGGCGATCGGGGCCACCGGCATCCTCATCGCCCTCGCCGCCCAGATCCTGCGGGGCTGGGCCGTGCCGGTGTTCGTCGTCCCGCTGCTGCTCACCCAGTTCTCGTTCCGCCGGTACTCGACGATCCGGCAGACCTACCACCAGACGATCCGCTCGCTGTCGCGCGTCACCGAGGTCGGCGGATACACCGAGACCGGGCACTCCGCCCGCGTCGCGTCCCTCTCCCTCGCGGTCGGCCGTGAGCTGGGGATGGGTGACCGTGACCTCGAGCAGCTGGAGTACGCCGCGCTCATGCACGACCTCGGGCAGCTGTCGCTCACCGACCCGATCCCGGGCGGCGCCACCTTGCTGGTCTCGCGCGACGAGCAGAGCCAGATCGCCCGGATGGGCGCGGAGGTCATCCGCCAGACCGGCGTCCTCGACGGGGTGGCGGTCATCGTCGAGCACCAGGCCGACTCCTACCGGACGCCGCACGTGGACGCCGACGAGACCGTGCCGCTGGCCAGCCGCATCATCAAGGCCGCCAACGCCTACGACGACCTCGTGGGGGACTCCCTGGAGAGCTCGCGCCGGCTGGAGGCCATCGAGCGGCTGCGGCTGGGGATGTCCTACGACTACGACCCCGCCGTCGTCACGGTCCTCGCGCGGGTCGTCGAGTACCACGCCAGGGTGCCCGTCCGCGGGTAGGGTCGGCGCCCGTGGAGGTCCGCGCCGAGATGGTCGCCAGCGTGTGCCAGGTGGTCGCCGCAGCGGGCGACAGCGTGGCCGACGGCGACGTCCTGGTCGTGCTCGAGTCCATGAAGATGGAGATCCCGGTCCTCGTGGAGGGCGCCGGGACGGTCACCGCGGTCCTCGTCACCGAGGGGGACGTCGTGCAGGAGGGTGACGTCATCGCGGTCATCGGAACCGCCGGTGACCGCGCGCGACCGTAAAGGTCGGGCTCTCGCAGGACGATGACCTCCTCGTGAGCCTCTCGGAGACCCGGCAGTCGATCGAGCCGTACCTGCGCGCCCTGCTCGACTGCGGCGGGTCCGACCTGCACTGCAAGGTCGGCTCGCCGCCGCGGGTGCGCATCGACGGCCGGCTGCGCAAGCTGCAGGCCCCCGTGCTGACGCCCGAGGACACCGAGCACTTCGTCCGGGAGGTGCTGCGGCCGGACCTCGTGGAGGAGTTCTCCCGCACCAACGAGGCCGACTTCGCGCACTCCCTGCCCGGCGTCGGCCGGTTCCGGGTCAACGTGTTCCGCTCCCGCGGCTCGGCCGGGCTGGTGTTCCGGCGGGTCTCCATCGGGGCGATCCCGCTGGAGGACCTGGGCCTGCCGCCCGTGCTGGCCCCGCTCGCCCTCGAGCCGCGCGGTCTGGTCCTCGTCACCGGCCCGACCGGCTCCGGGAAGACCACCACCCTCGCCGGCATGATCGACCACATCAACAACAACCGGGAGGTGCACGTCGTCACGATCGAGGACCCGATCGAGATCCTGCACTTCGACAAGCTCGCGATGATCAACCAGCGCGAGGTCCGGGTCGACACCAACGACTTCTCGGCCGCGCTGCGCGCCGCGATGCGGCAGGACCCCGACGTCATCCTCGTCGGTGAGATGCGCGACGCCGAGACGGTGAAGGCGGCCCTCGCCGCGGCCGAGACCGGCCACTTCGTGCTGTCGACGCTGCACACCACGGACGCCACGGAGACCATCAACCGCGTCATCGACTTCTTCCCGCCGCACGAGCAGAAGCAGGTGCGGCTGTCGCTGGCGCAGTCGCTGCGCGGGATCATCTGCCAGCGGCTGGTGCCCCGCTCCGACAACTACGGCCGGTGCGTCGCGATGGAGATCTGCATCAACACCGGCCGGGTCGCCGACGCGGTCTCCGACCCGGACAAGACCGCGACCATCAACCAGCTCATCCAAGAGGGCGCGTACTACGGCATGCAGACCTTCGACCACCACCTGGTGTCGCTGATCCGGGACGGCGTCATCACGCTGGAGGCGGCCATGGCCGCCTCCACCAGCCCCCACGACCTCACCGTGGAGCTGCGCCGCCTGGGACTGGTGGCGTAGCCGGCGCCCGGCCGCCGCGGCGGGTCAGCCGCGGCGCAGGCCGTGCTCCACGCAGCGCGCGGTCCACCCGCTGGGGGTGACCTGGACGACCATGCGGCGGCCGCACCGCCCGCAGTAGCGCGGCGGCTCGAGGCGGGCCCGCTCGAGGCAGCCGCCGTGGTCCCCGACAGCACCCGGCCGCCCGCACTGGTCGCAGAACCTCGGCCGTTCCCCCACGGCCGTAACCTAGCCGCGTGCCCGTCCTGCCCGGCCGCCAGGCCGCCCTCACCTTCACCGTCACCGTCGACGACACCGCCACCGCCCTGGGCAGCGGCGACGTGCCCGTGCTCGCCACCCCGAGGCTGCTGGCCTGGATGGAGGCCGCCACGGTCGCCGCGCTGGCCGACGGTCTCACCCCCGACGAGACCTCGGTCGGGACGCGGGTCGGGCTGGAGCACCGCGGGGCGTCCCCGGTCGGCGCTGTCGTCTCGGTGACGGCCGACCTCGTGCACGTCGACGGGCGGCTGCTGCGGTTCTCGGTCGTCGCCGAGGACGGCTCGGGGGTCGCGGGCGTCGGCGAGGTGACCCGCGTCGTGGTCGACCGGGCGCGCTTCCTGTCCCGGCTCGGCGGCCTGTCAGGCTGACCCGGCGTCGACGTCGAGCTCGACGACGTCGAGGCGGACCCCCGGCACCGGCGTCCAGTCCCGGTCCGGCCGCCGCCGGAAGCCGCACCGCTCGTAGAGCCGGTGCGCCACCGCGTTGGCGTCGACGACCGAGGCCACGACCCGCCGGCAGCCCCGGGTCCGCGCGAGGTCCGCGACCGTGTCGAGCAGCCGGACGGCGTGGCCCTGGCCCCAGTCCCGCGGGTCGACGGCGAGCATCCGGAACTCCAGCTCGCCGGGGCCCGCGATCTCGGCGTACGCGCTGCCGGGCGGGCAGACGGTGACCGTCCCGACCAGCCGGCCGGCCTCCTCCGCGACGTAGAGCTCGGCGGTCTCCGCGCGGGCCGTCGCGTCGGCGAGCGTGGCGAGATAGTCGTCGTCACCCGCCAGGGTGCCCTCGGCCAGGTAGGCCCGCACGGTGAGCTCGGCCACGGCGGGCAGCTCCTCCCGGCGGGCCAGCCGGACCACGTCGGACATGGCCGCAGCCTAGGCGGCCGGGCGCTCCGCCCGGCCGGAGGCCCGCCCGCTCGCTGGTAGCCTGGGCGGGCTCCGCCGCCGTGGCGGGGCCGACCTGCGGTCCGCCGAGTCCTGCCCGCCGCGGGCGCCGTCGCTCCCGGGCAGGAGCGGGGGACCCACCGTCCTCCGGGCGCCCCGCGCGCCCTCGGGGTTCAGCCGCCCAGCGCGGCCGGCCACCTCCCGGCCGAACCCGACAGCTCACCTCGCAGGCGCCGGAGGCTCCCTGTGCGTATCGCCCGCCCCGCTGCCTGGTCGGTCCGGCTCGCCGCCGTGGCCGCTGCGGCGGCCCTCGCCGTCGCTGTCCCGTCGGCGGCGGCCCTGGCCCCGTCGGCGCCCGCGCCGGCCGGGACGCGTCCCGCCGCGGCCGCCGCTGACGTCCTCGTCGACGACCTCGTGCCCGCGGAGCGGGACAAGGCCGCCGTGGCCCGCGCGGCCGCGGCCGCCGCGGCCTCCCGGGCGGCCCGCCGGGAAGGGTTCGGGTACGGCTCGCGGGGCAGCGGGGTGCGGGCGGTCCAAAGCCACCTCGGGGTGCCCGTCACCGGGTTCTTCGGCCCGGCGACGCTGGCCGCGGTCCGGGCGTTCCAGCGCCGCGCCGACCTGCCGGTGACCGGCGTCGTCTCCGTGGCCACCTACCAGCGGATCCTCCGGGTGCCGATCCCGCGGCCCCGTCCGGCCGCCCCTGTCCCGGCTGCCCGCGTCTCGGCCGCCGGTCTGGCCTGCCCCGCGCCGGGCGCCCGCTTCTCCGACGACTTCGGCGACGCCCGGTCGGGCGGACGCAGCCACCAGGGCATCGACATGGTCGGGCGGCGGGGAGCCCCGCTGCTGGCCATCGAGAGCGGCGTGGTGGTCCGGGCCCGGTCCAGCAGCCTCGGCGGGCTGTCGATCGTGCTGCAGGGCCGCAGCGGCGCGAAGTACTTCTACACGCACAACGACAGCAACCTCGTCCGGGCCGGGCAGCGTGTCAGCGCCGGGCAGACCATCGGCCGGATGGGGGACAGCGGCAACGCCAGGGGCACCGTCCACCTGCACTTCGAGTGGTGGCGCTCCGGGGGCGAGAGCGCTGCCGTGAACCCCTACCGGCTGCTCCGTTCCGTGTGCTGAGGCGGCCGGACCAGGACGCCGCGGGCGTCAGGCGCCGGTCGTCGTCCGTGGGTAGGCGACCGCCGGGTCGGTGAGGACGTTGACCAGGTAGGGGACCCCGGCCGCGAAGGCGCGGTCGAGCGCCGCGCCGAGGTCGGCCGGCCGCTGGACGGTCTCGCCGGCGCCGCCGAGGGCGCGCACGACCTCGTCGTAGCGGGTCTCCTGGCGCAGCTCCGCGGCGACGTCGTAGCCGTAGAGGAAGCGCATCGGGTGCTTCTCCAGGCCCCAGATCCCGTTGTTGCCCATGACCATGACGACCGGCAGCCGGTGCCGGACCATCGTGTCCACGTCCATGAGCGAAAAGCCCGCCGCGCCGTCGCCGAGCAGCAGGACCACCTGGGCCGAGGGGCGGGCCAGGCGCGCCGCGATCGCGTATCCGGGTCCGCTGCCCAGGCAGCCGTAGGGGCCCGGGTCGAGCCAGCAGCCGGGCTGCCGAGGCTCGACGAAGCGGCCGGCGAACGACACGAAGTCCCCGCCGTC
>JALOLN010000053.1 GCA_025455945.1 Actinomycetes bacterium | reverse complement strand
TGGGCCCCGACCGCCGCGCGGCGCTGCGGGTTCGACCGCGATGCTGCAGTGCGCGTGCGACGATAAGCGCGACCGCGTCCCGTGGAGGTCAGTGCCCGTGTCCGACCGGCTCGCCCCTCTCGACGTCTCGTTCCTCTACCTGGAGGAGGCGACGACGCCGATGCACGTCGGAGGGGCCTCGGTGTTCGAGGTGCCCGCCGGCGGCTTCGACTACGACCGGCTGGTCGACCTGATCAGGCAGCGGATCGCGTTCGTCCCCCGGTACCGCCAGCGCATCCGCTGGATCCCCGGGCACCTGGCCAGTCCGGTGTGGGTGGACGACGAGCACTTCGACATCACCTACCACGTGCGTCGATCGGCGCTGCCGCGGCCCGGCACCGACGCGCAGCTGCACGACCTGGTCGCCCGCATCATGAGCCGCCCGCTGGACCGCAACCGGCCGCTGTGGGAGATGTACCTCGTCGAGGGCCTGGTCGACGGCCGGTTCGCCTTGCTCACCAAGACCCACCACGCCATGGTCGACGGCGTCAGCGCGGTCGACATCGGCCAGGTCATCCTCGACGTCGCGCCCCAGCCGCGCGAGACCCCGCCGGACACCTGGCGGCCGACCCCCGAGCCGTCGGGGCTGGAGCTGGTCGCCGGTGCGGTGGGTGACTGGGTGCGCCGGCCGGGCGCCGTCGTCGACGCGGTGCGCGGCGGGGTGGGTGACGTCCGGCGCAGCGCCGGCCGGCTCGCGGGGGCCGCCGGCGGGATGTTCGCGATGGCCAAGACGGTCGCCCGTACGGCGCCGAGCAGCCCGCTGAACGTCGAGATCGGCGAGGCCCGCCGCTTCGGCACGGCCGACACCGACCTCGACGACTACAAGGCGATCCGCAAGGCGCACGGCGGCACGGTCAACGACGTCGTCCTCGCCACCGTGGCCGGTGCGCTCCGGGAGTGGCTGATGACCCGCGGAGAGGCGGTCGGCGGACAGTCCGTCATCCGGGCGATGGTGCCGGTCAGCGTGCGCTCCGAGGAGCAGTCGGGATCGCTCGGCAACCGCGTCTCGTCCTACCTCGTCGACCTGCCGGTGGGGGAGCCGAGCCCGGTCATGCGGCTGCACCAGGTCTCGTACGCCATGCAGGCGCACAAGGAGACCGGGCAGGCCGTCGGTGCCGATGCCCTCGTCGGCATCGCCGGGTTCGCGCCGCCCACCCTGCACGCGCTGGGTGCCCGGGTGGGCAGCGGGCTGTCCCGGCGGGTGTTCAACCTCGTGGTGACCAACGTGCCCGGCCCGCAGTTCCCGTTGTACGCCGCTGGCGCCCGGCTGCTCGCCACCTACCCGGTCGTGCCGCTCGCCAAGGGTCAGGCCGTGAGCATCGGGCTGACGTCGTACAACGGCGGGGTCTACTACGGGCTCAACGCGGACCGGGACGCCATGGCCGACGTCGACGTCCTCGCCGAGTGCCTCGTCGGGTCGCTCGCCGAGCTCCGGGGGACGGTGCGGTGAGCAGACGTCGGGGGCTGGTGCTCGGCGCGGGCGGGGTGCTGGGTGCCTCCTGGACCACCGGCGCCCTGTGTGCGCTGGAGCACGTCGCGGGGTTCGACGTCCGCACCGCGGACGTGATCATCGGCACGTCCGCCGGCTCCGTCCTGGGGTCCCTCGTCGCCGCCGGGGTCTCGGCGGCGGACCTGCGGGAGCAGCAGCTGGGCCGCCCGGTCTCGGTCGGTCCGCTGGCCGGGTACACCCTGGACCACGACCGGGCCACCGGCGGCGCCCTTCCCGGCGTCCCCAAGCCCGGGCTGGGCTCGGCCCGGCTGCTCATGCGTGCGGTCCGCAGCCCACGGTCCCTCACCCCGCTCGCGGCGATGTCGTCCCTGCTGCCGGAGGGGCGCGGCGACCTGTGGAGCATCCGCCACCTCATCGAGGCGTTCACCCCGCACGGGGAGTGGTCCCCGCACCCGGACCTGTGGATCGTGGCGATGGACTACGAGACCGGTCGGCGGGTGGTGTTCGGCCGGACCGGCGCCCCTGCCGCGCCGCTGGCGGACGCCGTCCTGGCCTCGTGCTCGGTGCCCGCGTGGTTCGCGCCGGTGAGCATCGGCGGGCGGCGCTACGTCGACGGGGGCACCTGCTCGGCGACGTCCGTCGACCTGCTGGCCGGCCTCGAGCTCGACGAGGTGTACGTGCTGGCGCCGATGGCATCCTTCGACTACGACGAGCCGACGTCCGTGGCCGGCCGCGTGGAGCGCGGCTTCCGGCGCACGATCACCCGCCGGATGGTCCGGGAGGCGGCCAAGGTCCGCGCCTCCGGCGCCTCGGTGACGATGGTCGGCCCCGGCCGGGAGGACCTCATGGCGATCGGCGTCAACCTCATGGACCCGTCCCGCCGGCTCTCCGTGCTCGAGACCTCGCTGCGCACGTCGGAGGAGGCGCTGCGCCGGGCCCGGGCTGACGAGCTGTCCTGGAGCGCGTGATGCGGGTCTACCTGCCGGCCACTGTGCCGGGGGTCGCCGGCCTGCTCCGGACCGGGGAGCTGGGCCCCGCCCCGGTGCCCGCCCACGCCGTCACCCCTGCCCTGCGCGTCGACGAGCCGGACGCCGACGTGGAGGAGCTGGAGTACCTGGCCCTGCGGTACGCCGCCGCCGAGTCGCTGGAGCTCCTCACGCCGGAGCCGGCCGGCGACCGGCGTCGCGTCGTGCTCGCCGCAGACGTGCCCGCCTCGGCCGTCACGCCCCGTCCGGGCGTCGGCCCCGCAGCGGTGACCCTTGACGTCGCTGTCCCCCTCGAGCGCGTGGCCAGCGCCCACGTGGACGAGCGCGGCGCCGATCCGGACGCTGACCCGGACCTGCTCTGGTACGCCCCGCAGGAGCTCGGTCAGCTCGCCGGGACCTAGGCCGTCGACCGCCACCGGCGGGCGACAACGACCAGCCCGGCACCGCCGAGCACCAGGCCGAGTCCCACGGGCACCAGGGCTCGCAGATGGCCTGGGGCCCCGGTGTCGGGCAGCTCGGTGCCGTCAGGGACGGCCGTGACGACGATGACCGCCGACCGGCCGGTGAACGCCAGCCCCGTCCCGGGGCTGGCCGCAGGTGCGGCCCGCGCGGCGACGTCGAGGTAGCTGCCCGGGACCATCACCGGCAGGGACAGCGCGAACCGCCAGACCTCGCCGGGCTCGAGGACGGCGTCGGCGTCGCCGTCCAGCGGCTCGGGCCCGTCCGCGTCGGCGTACGGGACCGGCCCGGTCCAGTCCGGGTAGAGGACCCGCGCCTCCGCCGCGGCACCGACCATGGGGTAGGGGCCGACGTTGCGCAGGTCGATGGCCCAGTCGACTACCGCGCCGGCCAGGACCGACGTCGCGGAGGGGGTCACCGTCACGGTGACCGGGTCCGCGAGCTCGAACACCAGGTGCCCGTCCGCCTCGACCGGCACCCCACCGGGGGCGGTGGCGGTCACCTGCACACGGACGACGCCCACGACGACGCTCGGCCGGCCGCACGTGTAGGCCCAGGACTCACCCGGCTCGAGCACGTCGTCCGCGTCCCCCACGACGACCACGGGGGCACTCACGGCTGCTGAGCAGCCCTCGCTCTCCGGGTCGACGACGACGTCGGTCACCGCCTCGGCGCCGACGTTGCCCACGAGGATCCGCGCGGTGACCGGGCCGCCGAGGAACGCCTCACCCACGACCTCCACCGCGACGGTCAGCCGGGCCGCGGACTCCCGGACCAGGAGGAGGTCGACGCCAGCGGTGGTCTCCCGCACCGTGACATCGACACCGGTCACACAGGCCGACCGGTACCCGGGCAGGGACGCGCAGACCTCGAAGGTCCCGCTCGGCAGGCCGGCGACCGTGTACCGCCCGGTGGCATCGGTGCCGTGCCCGCCCATGGGCCCGCCGAGCACGGCGTCCCGGTGGCTCACGTCGGCGCCCTCGACCGGCGTGCCGGTGGCGGCGTCGGTCACCCGTCCGGTGATCCGACCTCCGAGTGCGAGGGCGAGGTCGGCGCTGGATGTCTCCCCGCCGACGACGGCGACGGTGTCCGCCGTGGCGGCGTCCGCCCGGTCGCGGTACCACTCCGGCGCGTACTCGGAGGGGACCAGCTCGACGAGGTTCCCCGCATGCAGGCGGTACGCGCCCGGCACCAGGCCGGAGAAGCCGTAGTGGCCGGACGCGTCGGTCGTGTCTCCCCGACTGGAGCCCGCCGGTCCCCAGGCGAGGACCCGGACCCCGTCGACCGGCGCACCGGTGACGTCGTCGGTGACCCTGCCGACCAGCGCCCCGACGTCCGCCGACACGGTGACGTCGGCCGTTGCGGTGACCGTGACCTCGCTCGCACTCGCCCGCCGTACCACCGCGGTGACGGTGTCCGGCCGGGCGCCCGGCGCGCCGTCGAACCGGACGACGTACGTGCAGCCGAAGTCGTAGGCGCCGAAGGAGTCGTCCGGTCCGACCACCACCGGCAGGTCGCAGGTGGTCGACTCCAGCCCCGGGTTGCCGGGGTCGGTCAGGTCACCGAGCGCCGCGCTCGTCAGGGACTCCACCGTCACGGTCTCGGCCGGCAGCAGGAACAGCGCGCTGAACTCGACCTGCCCCCCGGGAGGCACCTCGGTCTGGTCCGGCACCACCGTCAAGGAAACGTCGGCGGCGACGGCCACCGGGGCCACCGCCATCGCCAGTCCGAGCGCCACCACTGCGGCCAGGGCCCTCATCCGGTCCCGCATCTCGCCCTCCGCACCTCGCAGGCCAGCTCGCCACCGAGCCTCGTCAGGGCCAGCCCACCGTGCTCGCAGCCGCCACGCCAGGGTCGCAGGGCCCGTCCCGTCCCCCTCCGCGACCGGCCCCCTGCGTGCCACGATGGGCGGCATGGATGCCGTGACCCGCGTGCCCGTCCCCGTCAACGAGCCCAACCTCACCTACGCCCCAGGGTCGCCGGAGCGCGCCGAGCTCGAGGAGGCCCTGTCCGACCTCGCCGGCGCCGGGCCGGAGCTGACCAATGCCATCGGCGGCCGGCGCAGCATGGCCTCCGGTGCCCCCGTGGACGTCGTCCAGCCGCACGCCCGCCACCAGGTCCTGGGTGTCACGGCGGACTGCACCCACGACGACGCCCGGGCGGCGATCGCGGCGGCGGGCGAGGCCGCACCGGTCTGGCGGGAGCTGTCCTTCGACGACCGGGCGGCGATCTTCCTCAAGGCGGCGGAGCTGCTCGCCGGGCCGTGGCGGGCCACCCTGAACGCCGCGACCATGCTCGGCCAGTCCAAGACCGCGTTCCAGGCCGAGATCGACGCGGCCTGCGAGCTGATCGACTTCTGGCGGTTCAACGTCGCCTTCGCCCGGCAGATCCTCGAGGAGCAGCCGATCTCCTCGCGGGGGATCTGGAACCGCGTCGAGCACCGACCGCTGGAGGGGTTCGTCTACGCGATCACCCCGTTCAACTTCACCGCGATCGCCGGCAACCTGCCGACCGCGCCCGCGCTGATGGGCAACACCGTGGTGTGGAAGCCGGCGCACACCCAGCAGTTCGCCGCCCACTACCTCATGGCGCTGCTCGAGGAGGCCGGCCTGCCCCCCGGTGTGATCAACATGGTGACCGGGCACGGTGCGAACGTCTCCGACGTCGTCCTCACCGACCCGGCGCTGGCCGGCATCCACTTCACCGGGTCCACCCGGGTGTTCCAGATGTTCTGGCGCACCATCGGGACCAACATCGAGCACTACCGCTCCTACCCCCGCATCGTCGGGGAGACTGGCGGCAAAGACTTCGTCGTGGCGCACCCCAGCGCCGACCCGGACGTGCTGCGGACGGCGCTGGTCCGAGGGGCCTTCGAGTACCAGGGCCAGAAGTGCTCGGCTGCGTCCCGGGCGTACGTCCCGCGCTCGCTGTGGAACCGCATGGGGGACGACTTCGTCGCGGAGGTCGACTCGCTGTCGATGGGTCCGGTGACCGACCTGTCCAACTTCATGGGCGCCGTCATCGACGACCGGGCCTTCACCAAGCTCGCCGGGGCCATCGAGCGGGCCCGCGGCGTCGACTCGATCGACGTCGCGGCCGGCGGCACCTGCGACGACAGCGAGGGGTGGTTCGTCCGGCCGACGGTTCTCGTCGGCAGCGACCCGACCGACGAGATCTTCACGACCGAGTACTTCGGCCCCATCCTCGCCGTCCACGTGTACGACGACGGCGACTACGAGGCGATGCTCGCGCAGATGGAGTCGATCGCCCCCTACGCGCTGACCGGCTCGATCATCGCCCAGGACCGCGCTGCCATCGCCCACGCGACGCGCGCGCTGCGCTTCGCTGCCGGCAACTTCTACGTCAACGACAAGCCCACGGGGGCGGTCGTGGGGCAGCAGCCGTTCGGCGGGGCGCGGGCGTCGGGCACGAACGACAAGGCCGGCTCCGCGCAGAACCTGCTGCGGTGGACGTCGACCCGCTCGATCAAGGAGACGTTCGTCCCGCCCAAGGAGTACCGCTACGCGCACATGGGGTGAGGGATGGGCACGGCGACCTGAATCGCTTAGGGGGAGGCTGCGCCGCGTCCCGGCTCGGTAGGCTCGCAGGGTTGCCGCACAACGGCGTGCGGTGGTCGACCCGCGAAGAGGCGATACCTCGTGGCCACTGACCAGGCGCCCGACCAGACTCCGACGGACCCCGGTGCCCGCGCGACCATCGCCGCGGCGGTGCGCTTCGAGGAGAGCAAGGCCGACCTGATCGCGCGCGCGGTCGAGCTCGGTGAGCACACCAAGGGCGCCCATCCGGCGGACACGCAGTTCCTGCAGCGCTACTACCGGCACGTGGTCCCCGAGGACATCGTGGGCCGGGACGCCATGGACGTCTACGGTGCGGCGCTGTCCAACCGGGAGCTGGCCCAGCAGCGACCGCAGGGCACCGCGACCGTCCGGGTCTTCACCCCCACGGTGGAGGAGCACGGGTGGTCGTGCGGCCACACCGTCATCGAGGTCGTCACCGACGACATGCCCTTCCTCGTCGACTCCGTGACGGGCTGCCTGGGGCAGCTCGGCCGGGGGATCCACCTGGTGATCCACCCTCTGCTGGCCGTCCAGCGGGACATCATGGGCACGCTCCAGTCGGTCCTCGACGAGGACCCCGAGGTGGCCCGCAGCCAGGGCGCCCCGGTCGAGTCGTGGATGCACGTCGAGATCGACCGCGAGAGCGACGAGGCCGCGCTGCGGGCCATCGCCGATGCTCTCCGCCGGGTGCTGCGCGACGTGCGCGAGGCCGTCGAGGACTGGCCGAAGATCCGTCGGGCCGCCCTCGCCATCGCCGACGAGCTGGCGACCTCACCGCCACCGCTGTCCGACGGCGAGGTCTCGGAGGCCTGGGAGCTGCTGCGCTGGCTGGCCGACGACCACTTCACGTTCCTCGGCTACCGCGAGTACGACCTGGCCACCGGGCCGGAGGGCGACCTGCTCGTCGCCCGCGCGGGGACGGGCCTCGGCATCCTGCGCAGCGACCAGACGGTGTCGACCTCGTTCGCCACGATGACGGCCGAGATCCGTGCGAAGGCGCGGGAGAAGAAGCTCCTCATCCTCACCAAGGCGAACTCCCGTTCCACGGTGCACCGGCCCGCCTACCTCGACTACATCGGGGTCAAGACCTTCGACGCGGACGGCGAGGTCACGGGGGAGCGGCGCTTCCTCGGCCTGTTCACCTCCACCGCCTACACCCAGAGCGTCCTGCGCATCCCGCTGCTTCGTCGCAGGGTGCGCGAGGTCCTCGATGCCTCAGGATTCCCACCGGCCAGCCACAGCGGCAAGGACCTGCTCCAGATCCTCGAGACCTACCCACGGGACGAGCTGTTCCAGGTCGGCAGCCGCGACCTGCTGCCCACCGTGCTCGCAGTTCTGCACCTGCAGGAGCGCCGCCAGACCCGGCTGTTCGTCCGCCGCGACGACTACGGCCGGTTCATGTCCTGCCTGGTGTTCCTGCCGCGCGACCGCTACACCACCGCGGTCCGTCTCGAGATGGAGCGCATCCTGCGCGAGGCGCTGCGAGGCGTGTCCGTCGACTACACCGCACGGGTGTCCGAGTCCGTGCTCGCCCGGCTGCACTTCGTCGTCCGCGTCGCCAAGGGCGACACGCTGCCCGAGCCGGACCTCGAGGAGCTCGAGCAGCGCCTGGTCGAGGCGACCCGGTCCTGGGCGGACGACTTCAGCGACGCCCTGGTGGACCAGTGCGGCGAGGAGGAGGCCGGAGGGCTGCTGCGCACCTACGGGCACGCGTTCCCGGAGGCCTACAAGGAGGACTTCCCGGCCCGCACGGCCGTGGCGGACCTCAAGGCGCTCCGGCAGCTCGAGGGGTCCGAGGTCGCGCTCAACCTCTACCACCCCTTCGGCGCCCTGCCCGGCGAGCGCCGGTTCAAGATCTATCGCGCCGGCGTGCCGGTCTCGCTGTCGAACGTGCTGCCGGTCCTGCAGCGGATGGGCATCGAGGTCGTCGACGAACGCCCCTACGAGCTCACGCTCGTCGACGGCCGCACCCAGTGGGTCTACGACTTCGGTCTGCGCTACGACGCGAAGGACGAGCCGGCCGACCTCAAGGGACGCTTCCAGGAGGCGTTCGCGGCCATCTGGGCGGGGCTGGCCGAGTCCGACGGGTTCAACGGGCTCGTGCTGCGGGGTGGCCTGACCTGGCGACAGGCCAGCATCCTGCGTGCCTACGCCCGGTACCTGCGCCAGGCGGGCTCCACCTTCAGCCAGGAGTACGTCGAGCAGTCCCTGCAGGCGAACCTGCCGATCACCCGGATGCTCGTCCGCCTCTTCGAGGCGCGGTTCGACCCGGCTGTGACCGGCGACCGGTCGGAGGTCACCGCAGCACTGGTCGAAGAGGTGACCGGCGCTCTCGACGGCGTCGCCAGCCTCGACCAGGACCGGATCCTGCGCGCCTACCTGGGGCTCATCCGCGCCACGCTGCGCACCAACTACTTCCAGCCGGCCGCCGACGGCGGCCCCAAGGGGTACCTGTCCTTCAAGCTCGACCCGAGCCAGGTCGAGGGGCTGCCCGAACCGCGGCCGCGGTTCGAGATCTGGGTGTACAGCCCCTCGGTCGAGGGCGTGCACCTGCGGTTCGGCTCCGTGGCACGGGGCGGGCTGCGCTGGTCGGACCGGCGAGAGGACTTCCGCACGGAGATCCTCGGCCTGGTCAAGGCGCAGGCCGTGAAGAACGCGGTCATCGTCCCCGTCGGAGCCAAGGGCGGCTTCGTCGTCAAGAGCCCGAAGGCCGACCCGACCGACCGCGAGGCCGTCGTGAGTGAGGGCATCGGCTGCTACCGCACCTTCATCTCCGCGCTGCTGGACATCACCGACAACCGCGTGGACGGCGAGACGGTACCGCCGCCGAACGTCGTCCGGCACGACGGCAACGACCCCTACCTCGTCGTCGCCGCGGACAAGGGCACTGCCACCTTCTCCGACATCGCCAACGACGTCGCGCTGTCCTACGGGTTCTGGCTGGGCGACGCCTTCGCCTCCGGCGGCTCGGCAGGCTACGACCACAAGGCCATGGGCATCACCGCCCGAGGTGCGTGGGAGTCGGTCAAGCGGCACTTCCGGGACCTGGGGCACGACACGCAGACGCAGGACTTCACCGTGGTCGGCGTCGGAGACATGTCCGGAGACGTCTTCGGCAACGGCATGCTGCTGTCGGAGCACATCCAGCTCGCGGCGGCGTTCGACCACCGCCACGTCTTCCTCGACCCGACACCAGACGCCGCGACGTCGTTCGTTGAACGGCGCCGGCTGTTCGAGCTGGCGCGGTCGAGCTGGGCCGACTACGACACCAGCTTGATCTCCGCGGGGGGAGGGGTCTGGTCGCGCGCGGCCAAGTCGATCCCGGTCAGCCCGCAGGCACGGGAGGCGCTCGGGCTCGCGGAGGGCGTCATCGCGCTCACCCCGGCCGAGCTCATGCGGGCGATCCTGCTGGCCCCGGTCGACCTGTTCTGGAACGGCGGCATCGGCACCTACGTCAAGGCCGCGGACGAGTCCAACGCCGCGGTCGGCGACAAGGCCAACGACGCGATCCGCGTCGACGGGGCGCAGCTGCGCTGCCGCGTCGTCGGTGAGGGCGGCAACCTCGGTTTCACCCAGCTGGGCCGGATCGAGGCCGCTGCGAGCGGCGTGCGGCTGAACACCGACGCCATCGACAACTCCGCGGGGGTCGACACGTCGGACCACGAGGTGAACATCAAGATCCTTCTGGACAGCGTCGTCCGGGCGGGAGACCTCACCGAGAAGCAGCGCAACGCGCTGCTCGTGGAGATGACCGACGATGTCGGCCGGCACGTGCTGCGGGACAACTACGAGCAGAACATCCTGCTCGGCAACGCCCGGCAGCAGGCGCACCAGCTGATGCCCGTGCACCAGCGGTTCGTGCGCGAGCTCGAGCGGCGTGGCGACCTCGACCGCGAGCTGGAGTTCCTTCCCTCGGACGAGCAGATGAGCAGCCGGCACGCCGTGGGCCAGGGTCTGACCTCTCCCGAGTTCTCGGTGCTCGTCGCGTACTCGAAGATGACGGCGAAGAATGACCTGCTGGCCACCTCGCTGCCCGACGAGCCGTACTTCGCCGGCGCCCTGACCCGGTACTTCCCTCCTCAGCTGGTGGAGCGGTACGGCGACCGGCTCGCGAGCCATCCGCTCAGCCGGGAGATCACGACCACGGTGGTCGTCAACGACCTCGTCAACCGCGGCGGCATCACCTTCCTGTTCCGTGCCAACGAGGAGACCGGGGCCACGGCCGCGGAGATCGCCCGTGCCTACACCGTCGTCCACGAGGTGTTCCGGCTGGGGGACTACTGGCGGCGGGTCGAGGCCCTCGACAACCTCATCCCGACGGCGGCACAGAACGCGCTGCACCTGGAAGGCAGGCGGCTGCTCGACCGCGCCACGCGCTGGATGCTCCAGGCCAGGCGGTCGCTGGTGGACGTGCAGGCCGAGGTCGCCCACTTCGGCGGCGTGGCCGACCTGTCCCCGCAGGTGCCGGACATGCTGCGCGGCGTGGAGCGGGAGCGGCTCGACCGGCGGACCGCCGAGCTGGTGGCCTTGGGCGCGCCGGAGGACCTGGCTCTGGAGGCGGCGGCCCAGCTCGACGCCTTCTCCCTCCTCGACATTGCGGAGATCGCGTCCGACGCGGGGGAGGACCCGGCCGCCGTCGGGTACCTGTACTTCGCGGTGTCGGAGCGCTTCGAGGTCGACCGGATGCTCAGCCGCATCACGCTGTTGTCGAGGGACGACCGCTGGGCGGCGCTGGCGCGGATGGCGCTGCGCTACGACCTGTACGGCGCCCTGGCCGGGCTGACCCGCAGCGTGCTGGTGGCGACGCCGGGCCAGCCGGACCCGGACGCCCGGGTGGCCGCCTGGGAGGCCAGCAACGCCGAGGG
>JALOLN010000219.1 GCA_025455945.1 Actinomycetes bacterium | reverse complement strand
CTGCACCGGCCGGAACTGCAGCTCGGCGGTCTGGCCCACGAGGGCGACCAGCTCGTCCTGGCCCACTCCAGGTACCTGGACGATGATCGAGGTGTCACCCTGCGTGGTGACCTCGGCCTCGGCGATGCCACTGCCGTTGACGCGCTGCTCGATGATGGCGCGGGCCTCGTCGAGAGACTCCTGGCTGGGCGGCTGACCGTCGGTCGTCTGAGCGGTGAGCGTGATGCTCGTGCCGCCCTCGAGGTCGAGTCCCAGTCGCGGAGTCGTGGCGCCCTGCACCACGACCGTGCCGGCCAGCGCGACCAGCAGCACAGAGAAGATGCCCAGCAGCCGCCAGGGCCGCGGGACGGGAGCGCCCGCCACCTCAGGCCGTCGGGTCGGCGGGGTCGGAGGGATCGGCGGACGTGCCCGGGGCGGGCTCGAGCACCTTCACGACGCCCTGGCGGTTGTAGCGCAGCTGCACGCCGGGAGCGGCCTCGACGGTCACCTCGTCGTCGTCCATGCGGACCACGGTGGCCAGCATGCCGCCGCCCATCATCACGAGAGCGCCCGGACCGATGGCGGCCTGGGTGCGTGCGTAGTCGGCGTTGCGCTGCTTTGCCGGCCGGTAGAGCAAGAAGTAGAAGACGCCGATGATCAGCACCAGCGGCAGCACGGTCGCGAACAGGTCCATCAACGCTCCGAAGATTCAGGCACCCAGCCGGGCGGTCGGCCCGGGATGGGCCAGTCTACGGCCGGTCCGGCATGGTTCCGGGCAGGCCGAGGTCCAGCATCGGCGCGGCCGCGTCGACCGGAACGGTCATGCCGACGTGCGCAAAAGCGGCGGGCGTGGCCACCCTGCCGCGCGGGGTGCGGATCAGCAGGCCCTCGCGCACGAGGAACGGCTCGCTCACCTCTTCGACGGTGTCGGGCTCCTCCCCCACGGCGACCGCGATGGTCGACAGCCCCACGGGACCCCCGGCGTACCGGCCGCACAAGGCGTCGAGCACCTGCCGGTCGAGCCGGTCAAGGCCCCGTTCGTCGACGTCGTAGACGCGCAGGGCCTGGCGGGCGACGCCGAGGTCAACCCGCCCGTCGGCGCGCACGGCCGCGTAGTCGCGTACCCGGCGCAGCAGCCGGTTGGCGATGCGCGGGGTTCCGCGGGAGCGGCGGGCGATCTCCACGGCCGCCGGCTCGTCGAGGGCCACCCCCAGAAGGGCGGCTGATCGGCGCAGCACGATCACCAGGTCGTCGGCGTCGTAGAAGTCGAGGTGGGCGGTGAAGCCGAACCGGTCCCGCAGCGGACCGGTCAGCAGGCCTGCCCGCGTCGTCGCGCCCACGAGGGTGAACCGGGGCAGCTGCAGCGGAATGACCGTCGCCCCGGGCCCCTTGCCGACCACCACGTCGACCCGGAAGTCCTCCATGGCCAGGTACAGCATCTCTTCCGCGGGCCGGGCCAGCCGGTGCACCTCGTCGAGGAACAGCACCTCGCCGTCGCCGAGCCCCGACAGGATCGACGCCAAATCGCCCGCATGCTGGATCGCCGGGCCACTGGCGACCCTGATGGGCGTGCCCAGCTCCGCCGCGATGATCATCGCCAGGGTGGTCTTGCCCAGACCGGGCGGGCCCGACAGCAGCACGTGGTCGGGGGTGCGCTGGTGCAGCATCGCCGCCTCGAGCAGCAGCGAGAGCTGGTCACGCACCCGCGGCTGACCGACGAAGTCGGCCAGCCGTCGCGGCCGCAGCGCGACGTCGGCCGCCCGGTCGTCGTCGGCGGCAGCCGCCGCCAGCACCGAGACCTCGTCGCCGGACGCGTCGCTCATGGGGCCCGGTCCAGGGAGCGCAGCGCGGTGCGCAGCAGCACAGGAACGTCGGGCGCCGTGCCCTCGTCGAGCATCTGCTGGGCCACCGGGGTGACCGCCTGCACCGCCTCGGCCGCCTCGCGAGCCGCCCACCCCAGCCCGACGAGGGCGGCGTGCACCTGCTCGGCCCAGGCGGCGGTGTGGCCCGGCGTCACGCCGCTCAGGACGGGCGCGTCGGCGGCGTCCGGGGGCCCGATGCGGTCCTTCAGCTCGAGCACGAGCCGCTGAGCGCCCTTGCGTCCGATGCCGGGGACCCGGGTGAGGGTGGCCAGATCGTCGGTCGCGACCGCCTGGCGTACCTCGTCGGGGGTGAGCACGGCCAGCATGGCGAGGGCCAGACGGGGGCCGATGCCGGACACGCCCAGCAGCTGCTCGAACAGCACCCGCTCGTCGTCACCGGCGAAGCCGTAGAGGGTGAGCGAGTCGTCCCGGACCACCAGGCTCGAGGCCAGCCGGGCCGGCTCCCCCACTCTCAGGTCGGCCAAGGTACGCGGGGGGCACAGCAGCGCGAGGCCGACGCCACCCGCCTCGAGCACGGCGTGGTCGAGCCCGACGGCGAGCACCGGGCCGCGGACGGAGGCGATCATCGAAAGCCCACTCGGGCCTGCTGCGCGGTGCGCCGCCGGGCCAGCACGGGCGCCTGCCAGAGGTGGGCCAGGGCGAGAGCGAGAGCGTCGGTGGCGTCGACCGGTCGCGGTGGGGCCGCAAGGCCCAGGATCGCGGTGACCATGCGGGAGACCTGCTGCTTGTCGGCCCGACCGTGGCCGGTGACCCCCGCCTTGACCTCGGTCGGCGAGTGGGTGGTCACCGGCAGCCCCCGGCGGCCCGCCACGAGCGTCGCCACCCCGGCGGCCTGAGCCGTCGCGACCACGGAGGCCGTGTTGTGCTGGCTGAACACGGCCTCGACGGCCACCTCGTCGGGCGAGTGCTCGTCGAGCCACGCGCTCACCGCCGACTCCAACGCGCACAGCCGATCGGCCAGCGGCAGCTCCGCCGCGGTGCCGACCACGGTCACGCCGAGCAGTGCAGCCCGGCGGCCGGGGCCGCCCTCGACGGCGGCCAGGCCACACCGGGTGAGTCCGGGATCGACTCCGACGACACGCACGTGCCGCACCTCCGACCGTGCTAGAACAGGTGTTCGACACCCTAGCGGCGCGGCCCCTGGTGCCTGGGCGCGACGCGCCGAGCACGATCAGGCTCCGACGGCCGCCATCACGTCGTCCGACACGTCGAAGTTGGCGTACACGTTCTGGACGTCGTCGCTGTCCTCGAGGGCGTCGAGCAACCGGAAGACCTTCTCCGCGCCGGCCGCGTCCAGCGGCACCACGACCGATGGCAGCCACGACGACTCCGCCGACTCGTAGTCGAGACCGGCGGCCTCGACGGCGGACCGGACGGCGACCAGGTCGGCAGCCTCGCACCGCACCTCGAACGACTCGCCCAGGTCCTCGACGTCCTCTGCCCCTGCCTCGAGCACGACCTCGAGCAGCGTGTCCTCGTCGAGGTCGCGCCCGGCCTGGACCTTCGACACGAGAACCACCCCGCGGCGGGTGAACAGGTACGACACCGAACCGGGGTCGGCCATCGACCCCCCGTTGCGCGTCATGGCCGTGCGCACCTCGGCCGCCGCACGGTTGCGGTTGTCGGTGAGGCACTCCACCAGCACGGCCACGCCCTGCGGCCCGTAGCCCTCGTACGTGATGGTCTCGTAGGCCGCGCCGCCGGCCTCCAGACCCGCGCCCCGCTTGACGGCCCGATCGATGTTGTCGTTGGGCACGGACGACTTCTTGGCCTTCTGGATGGCGTCGTACAGCGTGGGGTTGGCGGCGGCGTCCGAACCGCCGAGTCGGGCCGCAACCTCGATGTTCTTGATGAGCTTGGCGAACAGCTTGCCGCGCTTGGCGTCGACGACCGCCTTCTTGTGCTTGGTCGTGGCCCACTTGGAATGCCCGGACATGCTGTGCTCCTTCGCGTC
>JALOLN010000052.1 GCA_025455945.1 Actinomycetes bacterium | reverse complement strand
CAGCCCGCTGGCGCTGGCCGCCGCGAGGTCGGTCGTGACCGGGTCGACGTCCGCCCAGCCGATCGACCCCGGGAGCAGCGGGTAGCGCAGCCGGGTCGCGAGGTCGACCTGCACGGTCGACACGACGGTGGGGTAGCCCTCCGGGGCCAGCAGGGCGGTGCCGAGGTAGCGGTCGTCGACGTCCGTGGGTTCGTGCGTCGGGCGCAGCACCCGGGTCAGGCCGGCCCAGAACTCGTCGTCCTCGTCGGTCGGCGCGAACGTCCCGGCGACCCGGATCCCGATCGGCTGGGCGGTCCGGCCGGTGAGGACGACGGTGTCCCCCGCGGCCAGCCCCAGCGGCCCGGCGGCCGCCTCGGCGAGGGCCACCTCCACGAGCGGGACCGGCCCGCCCGAGGTCGGCAGCGGCTCGGCCGCCGCGGCGGGCGCCCGGCCGGTGACGAAGTCGACCCGCTCCTGCCAACCGGTCTGCAGACGCAGGTCCAGGATCCGGCTGGGGTGGCGCGGCCGGAGGTCCACGTCCGCCACGCCGAGGTCCGTGGTCGCGACCGCCGCGTCACCGGGCCCGGTGACTGCCTGCAGAGCCGTCCCCAGCCGGCTGCGCGCGGTGCCGAGCAGGTTCGCCAGCTCGTCGGCGGTGGCGAACGGCCGGGCCAGTGGCGGCCGGGCCACCACGGCCGTCACGTCGGGGCCGGCCGCGGCCACGGCGTGGCGCACCGCCTGGTCGTCGGTGCGGGCCGCGTCGAGCGGGAGGGCGCAGACCACCAGCGTGAGCACGGTGAGCAGCCCGCCCAGGGTCACCAGCGGCCAGCGCTGCGCGCTCAGCTCACGGCGGACCAGCCGCAGCAGGCTCATCGGTCCGCCCCGAGGCGCAGCGTGGCCGCCGCCGAGGCCCGCCGGACCCGGGCGGCGACGACGAGGGCCACCCCCGCCAGCGTCGCCACCACGGCCGCGCACAGCCCGACGACGGCCGGCCAGGGGACGGCCAGCAGCGGCTCGGGCAGCGGACGTCCGGCCTGGGGGGTCAGCACCACGAGGGGGACGACGAGCCGGGCCACGACCAGCCCCAGCCCCAGGCCGGCGAGGACGCCGAGCAGGACCAGCGCGAGCTGCTCGCCGAGCAGGACCCTGGTCAGCTGCCGGGTCGACAGGCCGAGCGCACGGAGCAGGCCGAGCTCGGTGGTCCGCTCCCGGCCGGCCACGGCGGCACTGGCCGTGAAGCCCACGACGGCGAACCCGGCGGCCGCGGCGAGGGCCACCGTGAGCAGGCCGACGACGCCCACCGCGAGGGGGGCCCGCGTCTTCTCGGCCAGCAGGGTGTCCTGGTCGACCACCTCGGGGGCCGGTGCGGCCCCGTCGGCCAGCGCCTGCCGTGGCTGCCCCGCCGCCGCCGGCTGCGTGTCCAGCCACCACTCGGTCCCGGTGGTGCTGGCGCCGGCGCGCACGAACCGGACCAGGGCCAGGGTCGGCAGGTCCACGACCAGGCCGGGCTCGCCGGCGAAGGTCGGGATCTCCTCCAGCGTCGACACCGGGGCCAGGTCGACCTGCGGACCGGCCAGGTCGCCCTCGACCACGTCCGACCCCGGTGGCAGCCCGTCGGTCAGCGACCCGTCGAGGAGGACGGGCACGGCCGCCGGCAGCACCCCCACGAGGTCCCCGGGGGTGAGGAGCAGCCGGATGCTGGTGGCGGCGGTCGTCGGCCGGGCGGTGACCACCGCGGCGAGCAGCGCGTCCGCCGCGGTGGGTCTGGTCGTCAGCTCCGCGCTCGCGCGCCCGGTGGTGTCGGCCGGGATGACGGCGCGCCAGTCCGCCGGTGGCAGCGGGGCGGGATCGGCGGGCCCGGCTCTCGTCGACACGCCGACGAGCACCAGCGTGGTCGTCTCCGGCAGCCCGAACGGGCTGGTGGCGAGCTCGGCCTCGATCCCGAGCAGGTCCAGCCGTCCGGCGCCGGGTGGCAGGTCCGCCGTCAGGACCGCCGTCCGGCCGTCGGGCGCCACGGTCCCGGCGGGCAGCCGGACCACCTGCCCCAGGGAGTCGCGGACGACGACGGACACCTCGACCGGCGCCGGCGCCGCCACGCGCACGGACACGTCGACGGCCGTGGCGTCCGCGGGCAGCGGGACCACCACGGGGTCGGGCCGGTCCTCGGCCAGCCGGGCCAGGGCCTGCTGCGGCGTGCCGCCACGGGACAGGTCGGCGCGGACCGGCACGACCTCGGCGGCCGTGCGTGCGTCCAGCCCGAGCAGGGGCACCGGCTGCCCGGCCACGACCCCTCGGCCGCGATGCGCCGGGAGCGCGGTGGTCACACCGGGCAGACCGGCGTAGCGGGGCTGCAGCGCCAGGCGCTCCGAGGGGGTGAGGGCGCCCGGGGGCGTGACGCGCAGGTCCGCCCCGAGGGCGAAGGCCACCTGGTCGCGCTGCGACGCGGCGAGGGTGGCGGTGTACGTCGCGGTGAGGACGCCGATGGAGACCGCGAGCACGAGCAGCAGGACCGGACCGGAGGCCCGCGTGGGCCGACGGGCGAGCTGCCAGGCCGCCACGGCTCGGGGCAGCTGCCGGCCCCGGGCCGCCGTCCGGTCGGCGGCCGAGCCGAGCCACGGGACGAGCCGAAGGACCAGCAGCGCCCCGGCGACGAGCATGATCGTCGGGCCGGCGACGAGCAGCGGGTCGACGCCCAGCCGCCCGCCGGCGGCCACGGTGACCGGACCCTCGTACCGGCGCAGCTGCGTGTACGCCAGCACCGCGAGGGCCAGCAGGGCCAGGTCGACGCCACCGCGGCGGGCGACCGCGCCGGCGAGCTCGCGACCGCGGGACTGGCGGGCATCGACGTAGGTGCGCTCCCTCGTGAGGGCGGGGACGACGAGGACGAGCAGGCTGAGCGCCCCCACCAGGGCCGCGACCAGCCAGCCCAGCGCGTCCGGGCGGGAGGGCAGGGCCAGGCCGGCGCGCTCGAACGTGGTCGTCCGGGAGAGCAGGTGGGTCAGCCACGCCCCGAGCGGAGCGCCGACCAGCACCGCGGGCAGCACGACGAGCAGGCCCTCGCGGGCGTTCCAGCCGGCGAGCTGTCGTGCGGAGGCTCCCCGGGCCCGGACCAGGGCCGCCTCCAGGGCGCGGTGGTCGGTGAGCAGCCGGGCGAGGAGCGCCAGCCCGCCCAGGGCGAGCAGGCCGAGCTGCAGGACGGGCAGCAACGCGGTCGAGGTGGAGACGAGCAGGGCCCGCTGCAGGTCGAGCAGCAGCCGGGGCAGGCCGGTCGTCACGGTTGCCGCGTCCAGGGCGGCATCGGCGGCGCGGGAGCCGGTGCGGGCGGCGGCGAGCGTGTCGCGCAGGCCGTCGACCGCCGCCGCCACCGGTCCCAGGTCGTCGGCGGAGACCGCCGCGGGGTCCGCGGCGGCTCGCCAGCGCGCCGCCGAGCCGGCCACCGCGAAGTCGCTGAGCAGCCGGCTCCGGTCGACGACGAGCGGACCGAACGTCGTGAAGTCGCCGGCCAGGCTGCCCGTGGTCTCCAGCTCGTCGTCGAACCAGTACCCCTCGCTGGTGTCCCGCGGACGGAAGAGCCCGACGACGGTCAGGACGGCGTCCACCGGTCGGTCCGGCCGGGTCAGGGTCACCCGGTCGCCGACCACCACGCCCAGCCCCGCGGCGGCCGCCGCCGGCAGCACCGTCTCCGTGCCTGCCGACGGCCACCGCCCGGCGACGAGGTCCGCGTGCCGGGGGAGGTCCGCGTAGGAGGCGACGACGGCGAGCGGCGCCGTCTCGGCGGTCGGGCCCCGGACCGTGAAGGAGCCGCTCAGCAGCGAGTCGGTGACCGCCGACGACGGGACCCGGGCGTCCGCCAGCGCCGCCCGGACGACGGCGTCGACCGCAGCGAGGTCGGCCGCGGCAGTGCGCAGGGGGACCGAGACCTGGACTCCGGCGTCCCGGGGGGAGGCCCCGGCCACGGCCTGCTCGATCCCTGCCGCCCCGATGGTGCGCACGTACTGCGACACCGCGGACAGCAGCGTCGTGGCGAGCAGGATCGTCACGCCGGCGGCGAGGACGACGGTCCGCTGGGTGCGCGCACGGCCGAGGACGAGGCGCCAGTGCCCCAGCCCCTGGGCCTGCTCCGGCGCCTGCGTCAGGTGATGGTCCAGGTGTCGCGACCGGCGATCAGCTCGGTCAGCGCCTCGGCCGGGTCACCGGTGCCGGCGACCCGGCGGGCGCGCTCGAGCTGCTCGGCCATCAGCTCGTCGTAGGTAGGTCGACGTACCGAGCGGAAGACGCCGATCGGCGTGCGGTCCAGCGTCGTGGGGTCGGTCAGCCGCGAGAGCGCGAACGCCAGCTCGGGGTTCTCCGCGTGGGCGTCGTGCACCAGCAGGGCCTCTGTTCCCACCTCCCCTACGTCCACGACCTTCAGTGTGGCGTCGGGCGCGCGGACGACCCCCTTGCTGGCGTCCCTGCCGAAACGGATCGGCTGCCCGTGCTCGAGCCGGATGAGGTAGTCGTCCTTGATCCCGGAGTCCTTCAGGACCTCGAAGGCGTCGTCGTTGAAGATCGGGCAGTTCTGGAAGATCTCGACCAGCGCCGCACCGCGGTGCGCCGCGGCCTGGCGGAGCACGTCGGTGAGGTGCTTGCGGTCGGAGTCGATCGTGCGCGCGACGAAGGTGGCCTCCACCCCCAGCGCCAGCGAGACGGGGTTGAAGGGGTTCTCCAGCGACCCCATCGGGCTGGACTTGGTGATCTTGCCGTGCTCGGAGGTGGGGGAGTACTGGCCCTTGGTGAGCCCGTAGATCCGGTTGTTGAAGAGCAGGATCGTGAGGTTCATGTTGCGCCGCAGGGTGTGGATCAGGTGGTTGCCCCCGATCGACAGGGCGTCCCCGTCGCCGGTGACGACCCACACCATGAGATCCGGCCGCGACGCGGCGATGCCCGAGGCGATCGCGGGTGCCCGCCCGTGGATCGAGTGCATGCCGTAGGTGTCGAGGTAGTACGGGAACCGTGACGAGCAGCCGATGCCGGAGACGAAGACGATGTTCTCGCGGCGCACGCCGAGCTCGGGCAGGAAGGACTGCACCGCCGCGAGGATCGCGTAGTCGCCGCAGCCGGGGCACCAGCGCACCTCCTGATCGGAGGTGAAGTCCTTCTTGGACAGCGGCTGGTCCGCCTTCGGCACCTGGGCGAGGGCCTCGGCCAGCAGGTCAGTCACGGGCGATCACGTCCTTGATGGCGGCCACCAGCTCGGCGGCCTTGAACGGAAGTCCTCGAACCCGGTTGTAGCCGATGGCGTCGACGAGGAACCGACCGCGCACGAGCAGGGCGAGCTGCCCGAGGTTCATCTCGGGGACGAGGACCCGGTCGTAGCGGCGCAGCACCTCGGCGGTGTTGGCCGGGAACGGGTTGAGGTGGCGCAGGTGGGCCTGGGCGACGTCGATCCCCTCGGCCCGGGCCGTCTCGCAGGCGGCCGCGATCGGCCCGTAGGTGGAGCCCCAGCCGAGGACGAGCAGCCGGGCCCGGTCGGTGGGGTCGTCGACCTCGAGCGGGGGGATGCTGGCGGCGACGCCGTCGACCTTGGCCTGCCGCAGGCGGACCATCCGCTCGTGGTTGTCCGGGTCGTAGCTGATGTTCCCCGGGCCGTCGGACTTCTCGATCCCGCCGATGCGGTGCTCCAGCCCCGGGGTCCCGGGCACCGCCCAGGGGCGGGCCAGGGTCTGCGGGTCCCGCAGGAACGGCCAGAACGCCCCGTCGTGGTTGGGCTCGGTGGCGAACTCCACCCGCAGGTCGGGCAGCGCCGTCAGGTCGGGGATCCGCCACGGCTCGGACCCGTTGGCCAGGTAGCCGTCGGAGAGCAGCAGGACGGGGGTGCGGTAGGTGAGCGCGATCCGGCAGGCCTCGACGGCCGCGTCGAAGCAGTCGGCGGGCGAGCACGGCGCCACGATCGGGACCGGAGCCTCGCCGTTGCGGCCGAACATCGCCTGGAGCAGGTCGGCCTGCTCGGTCTTCGTCGGCAGCCCCGTGGACGGGCCGCCGCGTTGGACGTCGACGATGACCAGCGGCAGCTCGAGCGAGACCGCCAGCCCGATCGTCTCGCTCTTCAGCGCGAGGCCCGGGCCGGAGGTGGTGGTCACGCCGAGCGAGCCCGCGAAGGCGGCGCCCAGCGCGGCCCCGATCCCCGCGATCTCGTCCTCAGCCTGGTAGGTCCGTACGCCGAAGCGCTTGTGCTTGCTCAGCTCGTGCAGGATGTCGCTCGCCGGCGTGATCGGGTAGGAGCCGAGGAAGAGCGGCAGCCCGCTGCGCTGGGCGGCGGCCATCAGCCCGAACGACAGGGCGAGGTTGCCGGAGATGTTGCGGTAGGTGCCCGCCGGCAGGGCCGCCGGCCGCACCTCGTAGGAGATGGAGAAGTCCTCCGTCGTCTCGCCGTAGTTCCAGCCGGCCTTCAGCGCGGCCAGGTTCGCGTCGAGGATCGCCGGCCGGCTGCTGAACTTCTGGCGGAGGAAGCGCTCGGTGCCCTCGATGGGCCGGTGGTACAGCCAGCAGAGCAGGCCCAGGGCGTACATGTTCTTCGCCCGCTCGGCCTCCTTCTTGGTGATGTCGAACTGTCGCAGCGCCTCGACGGTCAGCGACGTCAGCGCCAGCGGGTGGACCCGGTAGCTGTCCAGCGAGCCGTCCTCGAGCGGGTTGGCGTCGTACCCCACCTTGGCCAGCGCCCGCGGGGTGAACTCGTCGGTGTTGACGATGACGTCGGCGCCCCGGGGGAGGTCCCCGAGGTTCGCCTTGAGGGCTGCGGGGTTCATCGCGACGAGGACGTTGGGGGCGTCCCCGGGCGTCATGATGTCGTGGTCGGCGAAGTGCAGCTGGAACGCGGAGACGCCGGGAAGAGTGCCGGCAGGGGCCCGGATCTCGGCCGGGAAGTCCGGCAGGGTCGACAGGTCGTTGCCGAAGCTCGCGGTCTCTGACGTGAACCGGTCGCCGGTGAGCTGCATGCCGTCGCCGGAGTCGCCGGCGAAGCGGATGATCACTCGGTCGACCTGGACGACCTGCTTGGCCACCGTGGGGACCCCACCCTTCTCGCGACCGCAGCATCGCGACAGCAGCGTCCATCGTAGGCCGTTGTCTTCCTAGACTCCCGTTGTGACGTCGCCGACGGGAGCCGCCGGACCGGGGCCGGCCGTGGTGCTCGCCGACCGCGGCCACCGCTACGGGGTGTGGCTGTTCGACCTCGGGCTGGCCTGCTGCGCCGTCGAGTTCGTCGTCGCCGCAGCCACCGACGCCTGGGACGAGGTCGACGGCCCGGCCGTGCAGCCGTGGGCGGAGCGGGCCAGGGACGCCGACGTCCTCGTCGTGTCGGGGACGGTGACGCCGGTCACCGCAGCAGCCGTGCGGCGGGCCTACGAGCAGATGCGCGAACCGCGCGTCGTGGTGTCGTTCGGCGCCTGCGCAGCGTCGGGCGGGCCCTACTGGGACTCCTACGCGGTGACCGCCGGAGTCGACCAGGTCGTGCCCGTCGACTGCTACGTCCCCGGGTGCCCGCCACGGCCGGAGGCCCTGGTCGAGGCCGTCCGGGAGCTGCTGGCGGGGCGGGCGTGACCGCGCGGCGTGACCTCGGCGAGCGGCTGTGCGGGCTGCTGGGCGCGTCGGCCCGGGTCGAGGAGCTCGACGGCGAGGTCACGGTCGACGTCCCCCTCGAGGCGTGGCTGGCCGCGCTGGTCGCTGCACGCGACGTGCTCGGCCTGACCTTCTTCGACTGGCTGTCGGCCACCGACGAGCTCGATCTCGGCTTCGGCGTCGTCTGCCACCTGGTGGACCCGCGCACGGCCGACCGGCTGCTGGTGCGCACCGCCGTCCCCCGCGACCGGCCCGAGCTGCCGTCGGCCACCGGGGTGTACCGGGGTGCCGACTGGCACGAGCGGGAGACCACCGACCTCTTCGGCGTGGTCTTCGCCGGTCACCCCCGACCCGGGCCGCTGGTGCTGCCGCAGGGCTTCGCCGGGCACCCGCTGCGGAAGGAGTTCGTCCTGGAAGCCCGGACCGCACGGCCCTGGCCCGGTTCGGTCGAGCCCGGCCGGACGACGGGCCGCCCCCTGCCCCGCCCGCTGGGCGTGCCGCCGGAGGCCGGGCCGTGACGTCGTCGACCGCTCCCCAGGGGGCCGGCCACGGGGTCATCGCGCTGCTGCCGGAGCGCTGCACCTCCTGCATGGTCTGCGCCCGGGAGTGCCCGGACTGGTGCATCCACATCGACGCACACCAGGAGGTGGAGCCGGCCGCTGCGACGGGCGGCCGACCCCGCACCCGGAACGTGCTCGACCGGTTCGCCATCGACTGGGCCCTGTGCATGTACTGCGGGATCTGTGTCGACGTCTGTCCCTACGACGCGCTGGTGTGGTCCCCGGGCCGGGCGCCCGCCGAGGGACGCGCACCGGGTCTCGTCCACGAGCAGCAGCGGCTGGCCGGGAACAGCCCCGAACACGCTGGACGTTGATCCTGGTGAGCGTGCGACCCCGTACCCGGCAGGGAGGAGCCCCGTGCACCGCCAACACAACGGCCTGAAGACCGCTGTCCTGCTCGCCACCCTGTCCGGGCTGATCATGCTGGCCGGGATGTGGCTGGGCGGGCGCACTGGCCTGGTCATCGGGTTCGTCCTCGCGCTGGCCACGAACGGGTTCGCCTACTTCAACAGCGACAAGCTCGCGCTGCGCTCGATGCGGGCCTACCCGGTCACCCCCGAGCAGGCGCCCGGGCTGTACCGGATCGTGCACGAGCTGTCCCAGGCCTCCGGCCAGCCGATGCCGCGGCTGTACGTCTCGCCGACCGCCGCACCCAACGCCTTCGCCACCGGCCGCAACCCCGAGAACGCCGCCGTCTGCGTCACCGAGGGGATCATGCGCCTGCTCGACGAGCGGGAGCTGAGGGGGGTGCTCGGGCACGAGCTGGCACACGTCTACAACCGCGACATCCTCATCTCGTCGGTCGCGGCCACCTTGGCCAGCGTCGTCATGTTCCTCGCCCAGCTGGCCTACTTCCTGCCGTTCGCGGGTGGCGGCGACGACGACCGGCCCAACCCCCTGGGCGCGCTGCTGGTCGCGTTGCTCGCCCCGCTGGCCGCCTCGCTGCTCCAGCTGGCGATCAGCCGGTCCCGGGAGTACGAGGCCGACGCCTCGGGCGCCGAGCTCACCCGCGACCCGCTGGCCCTGGCCAGCGCCCTCGCGAAGCTGGAGCGGGGCACCCAGGCTGCGCCGCTGCGCCCGGAGCCGGAGCTGCAGACGACCTCGGCGCTGATGATCGCCAGCCCGTTCCGGGCGGGCAGCGTCAGCCGGCTGTTCGCGACCCACCCCCCGATGGCCGAGCGGATCGCCCGCCTGCAGGAGATGGCCCGGGTGCGCTGACCCGCCGCAGCGGGACCTTGTCCCCTGGCCGGTGGGCCGGGCGGCTGTCGACGCTGGCCCCGTGCGCACCTCCGCGTACGACCCGGCGCGCGCCTTCCAGGCGGTTGCTCGGATGCGCTACACCGAGCGGGCCCTCGCCGAGCTCTGGCAGCACGGCCTCGTCCCGGGCGAGCTGCACCTCGGGATCGGCGAGGAGGCCGCGGTCGCCGGCGTCGTCCTGCACCTGCGCCCGGGGGACGCAACGGCGACCGACCACCGCAGCACCACGGTCCTCGTCGGCCGCGGGGTACCGGTCGAGCCCCTGCTGCGGGAGTGCACGGGGGACCGCGGCGGCCTGCACCAGGGGCACGGCGGGCACATGCACCTGTTCGTGCCGGAGCTGCCGTCGTCCAGCGACGGCATCGTCGGCTCGGCCGGGCCGTTCGCGTGCGGATACGCGCTGGCCGCGCAGACGCTGCGGCCCGAGACGGTCTCGGTGGCCTTCTTCGGCGAGGGGGCCGCCAACCAGGGGATGCTGCTGGAGTCGTGGAACCTCGCCGTCGCCTGGCGGCTGCCGGTGCTGTTCGTCTGCAAGGACAACGGCTGGGCGATCACCACCCGAAGCGCAGAGGTCACCGGCGGGGACCTGCGCGCCCGGGCCGCGGGGTTCGGGCTGGCGACGGCCGAGGCCGACGGCGGCGACGTCGGCGAGGTCTTCCGGAGGGCGGGCACCCTGCTCGACGGCGTCCGGGCCGGCCGCGCCGCCTTCCTCCGCGTGCGCGTGCACCGGCCGCAGGGGCACTTCCTCGGTGACCCCATGCTGCGGCTCCTCGACCACCCGGTGCGCGCGGGCCGGCCCATGACGGCCGGGCTGCCGGGGGCTGCGACCCATCCGTCCGGAGGCGCCCGCGCCGAGCGGCTCCGCGGGCTCGGCATCGTCTCGGCCCGGCTCGGCACGCTCGCGGCGTCTCGGCTGCGGCACCGCGGCGACCCCTTCGCGGCGGCGCGGTCCGCGCTGCCGGCGGGGGAGGCGGCGCGGATCGACCAGGAGGTCCGGGACGAGGTCGTCGCGGCACTGCGGCGCACGATCGCCGCCACGGGCGGGACGGAGGCGGCCCGGTGAGCACCCTGACCTTCTCCGCGGCGGTGGACGCAGGACTCGCGGCGGCCATGGCCGAGGACGCGCGCGTGGTCACGTTCGGCGAGGACGTGCGGCTGCTGCGCCGTGACCTGTTGGTGCGCTTCGGCCCGGACCGGGTCCGCGACACCCCGATCAGCGAGGCCGCGTTCGTCCACGCAGGCGTCGCGGCCGCCGCCGCCGGGCTGCGTCCGGTCGTCGAGGTCATGCTCGTCGACTTCCTGCCCGTCGCCTGGTCCGCCCTGGTCAACGCGGCGGCGCTGTTCCCGACGCTGAGTGCGGGCGCCGTCCGCGTCCCGGTCGTGGTGCGGGCCGCCTGCGGGGGAGGGTACGGGGACGCCGGGCAGCACGAGCAGGCGCTGTGGGGGATGATCGGGTCGGTCCCGGGGCTGACCGTCGTCGTCCCGTCGACGCCGGCGGACGCCGCCGGGCTGATGCTGGCGGCCGTGCAGGCACCGGGCCCGGTGGTCTTCCTGGAGCACAAGCTGCTCACCGACTACTGGCTCGACTACCTCGGGGGCGCCAGCCGCCCCTCGGTGGTCTTCGACGTGCCGGAGGCCGGCCGGGTGGGCCAGGTCCCCGAACCGATCCGGCCGGTGGCCCTGGGGTCCGCGGTGCTCCGGCGTCCCGGCGGCGACGTGCTGCTGGTCAGCCTCGGCGTCGGTGTCCACCGGTGCCTGGCGGCGGCTGAGGAGCTCGCCCGCGCAGGGACCGACGCCGCGGTCGTCGACCTCCGCTCGGTGGCGCCGCTGGACGTCGACGTCCTCGTGCCCCTGGCCCGCCGCTGCGGCCGGGTCGTGGTGGTCGACGAGGACTACCTGCGGGGCGGGCTGTCCGGGGAGGTCGCCGCAGTCCTGCTGGAGGCGGGGCTCACACCGCGGTTCGCCCGGGTGGCGACCCCCGGGCCGATCCCCTTCGCCCGGGACCTCGAGGCGGCCACGCTGCCCTCG
>JALOLN010000218.1 GCA_025455945.1 Actinomycetes bacterium | reverse complement strand
GCGGTCGTGGCCCGGCACGCCAAGCACCACCTGCCCAACTACGGCGTGTTCGACGAGTACCGGTACTTCGTGCCCGGGGACTCCGCCACGACCGTCGACGTGGACGGCGTCCGCGTCGCGCTGGCCGTGTGCGAGGACCTGTGGCAGGAGGGCGGACCGGTCGCCTGGGCCCGCCGCGACGGCGCGGACCTGCTGCTCGTCATCAACGGCTCGCCGTACGAGCGGAACAAGGACGACGTCCGGCTCGACCTCGTCCGCCGGCGAGCCGCCGAGGCCGGGTGCGCCCTGGCCTACGTGAACATGGTCGGCGGGCAGGACGAGCTGGTCTTCGACGGCGACTCCCTGGTCGTGGCCGCCGACGGCACACTGCTGGCCCGGGCGGCCCAGTTCACCGACGACCTGCTGGTCGTCGACGTCGGTGAGGCTGCCCGTCCGGGCGGCACCGCCGAGCGGCTGTCCGACCAGGCCGAGGTGTACGAGGCCCTGCGGGTGGCGCTGCGGGACTACGTCGGCAAGAACGGCTTCGCCTCGGTGGTGCTCGGGCTCTCCGGCGGCATCGACTCCGCGCTTGTGGCGGCCATCGCCTGCGACGCCCTGGGGGCGAACCGGGTGCACGGGGTGAGCCTGCCCAGCGTCTACTCGTCCCAGCACTCCCGAGACGACGCCGCCGACCTCGCCCGGCGCACCGGGCTGCACCTCCGGACCGTCGAGATCGCCCCTGTCGTGGCCGCGTTCCAGGGGCAGCTGCACCTGACCGGGCTGGCCGAGGAGAACCTCCAGGCCCGGGTCCGGGGCACCACGCTGATGGGCATCTCGAACCAGGAGGGCCACCTGGTGCTGGCCACCGGCAACAAGAGCGAGCTCGCCGTCGGCTACTCGACGATCTACGGCGACGCGGTCGGTGGGTACGCCCCCCTCAAGGACGTCCCCAAGACGTGGGTGTGGGCCCTCGCCCGGTGGCGGAACGCGCAGGCCGCGCAACGCGGCGAGGTTCCGCCGGTGCCACCGTCGAGCATCGACAAGCCGCCCTCGGCCGAGCTGCGGCCCGGACAGCTCGACTCCGACTCGCTGCCCGACTACCAGCTGCTCGACGACGTCCTCGACGACTACGTGGAGCAGGACCGGGGGGCGGCCGAGCTGGTCGCGGACGGGTTCGACCCGGACCTCGTCGAGCGGGTGCTGCGGCTCACCGACGCCGCCGAGTACAAGCGGCGCCAGTACCCGCCGGGGCCGAAGATCTCCTTCAAGGCCTTCGGCCGGGACCGTCGGCTGCCGATCACGAACCGCTGGCGGGAGGGCGCACCCTCGTCAGCGGCGCGATAGTCGGCAGCAGCAGCCCGACCACGGCGGCGGCCAGCAGCACGACGGTCGCTGAGATCGCCGACGTCAGGTGGGAGGCGTCGAGGAACGCCTCGTAGGTGCCGGCGCGCAGCTGCTCGGCGACGTCCGCGGGGAGTCCCTGGGCCTGCGCGGCGTCCAGGACTCCGACCGCCGCGACCACGGACTGCTGGGCGGCCTCCTGGGCCTGTGGCGGCAGGGGGGCCAGGACATCGGCCACCCCGCTGGCGAACTGGGTGGCGAGCACCGTGCCGATGATCGCGACGCCGAGGGCCCCGAAGACCTGGCGCACCGTGTTCTGCACCGCGGAGCCGGCGCCGGCCCGGGCCAGCGGCAGCACGTTCTGCAGCAGCGTGGAGGCGGGGGCGACCACGTTGCCCATCCCGAACCCGAACACGAAGAACACCAGGAGCAGCGCCCACAGCGGGGTGCTCAGCTCGACCTGGGTCAGTGCGATGGAGGCCACCCCGACGAGCAGCAGCCCCCCGGTCATGACCTTCCGGTAGCCGAACCGCACCACGGTCGTGGCACTGCGCGGGGCGGCGAGCAGCTGACCGATCGCGAACGGCAGGAAGCACAGGCCGGCCTGCAGGGTGGTGTACCCGCGGAGCACCTGCAGGAAGAAGGGCAGCGTGAACGTGATCCCGGACAGGGCGAAGAACGCCAGGCTCACGGCCGTGAGGCTGACCGCGTAGCCGCGGTTGGCGAACAGCCCCACGTCGAACGAGCGGTGGTCGCTGCGCGCCTCGAGCACGAGGAACAGCGCGATGGCGGCGAGGCCGAAGACGATGGGGACAACGACGGTGGGGTCCGTCCAGTCCCGCGTGTCCGACGCCCGGATGATGCCGAAGATGAGACTCACCAGGCCGACGAACGAGATGGCCAGGCCCGAGACGTCCAGCGCCTGCGGGTGCGGGTTGCGGGTCTCCGGGACGACGCGGGCGATGCCGACCAGCCCCGCCGCGACGATCGGCACGTTGATGAGGAACACCGATCCCCAGTCGTTGCCGGTGAGCCAGCTCGACCACGACGGGTTCTCCAGCAGCAGACCGCCGAGGACGGGGCCCAGCGCCACCGCCGCCCCGACCGCGCCCGCCCAGGCGCCGATCGCCCGGCCCCGCTCGTGCGGCGGGAACACGACGGTGATGATCGCCAGCGTCACAGGCATGACGGCGGCGCCACCGACGCCCATGAGCGCCCGGAAGCCGATGAGCATCGCGGCGTTCACCGAGAAGGCGCAGGCCACCGACGCACCGACGAACACGAGCAGGCCGATGACGAGCACCAGCCGGCGGCCGTAGCGGTCGCCCAGGACGCCCCAGGTGAACAGCAGCGCGGCGAACACGAGGATGTAGGAGTCCACCGCCCAGACCAGCTGGCTCTGCGTCGCGCCGAGGTCCTGCTGGATCGTCGGCAGCGCGATGTTGAGCACCGTGTTGTCGAGGACCACGACCAGGAGGCTGACGACGAGGGTGCCCAGGATCGCCCACCGTCTGGGGTGCCCCTCCGCCGTCGGCGTCCACACCGCTCGGGTGTCCATGCGGGGGCTCCTAGGGTCGACGGTGCCGCGCCGACCCTAGGGGGGCCCGTGGTCCCGGGCAACCGAGCCGGCCGGGGTGTGACGTTTCGCGCACGGCACTGGCATGGCATCCTGGTGCTGTCCGTACGGGGACCCCATCCGGGGCCTCGAGATGGGAGAACCGTCATGGCCGAGCAGGCCCTCTACGGCGGCACGTCGAGCCGCCGCCTCACCATCCGCGACCTCGCGCAGGCCAAGGCTCGCGGCGAGCGCTGGCCCATGCTGACGGCGTACGACACCTACGCCGCCCAGATCTTCGACGCCGCCGGCATTCCCGTGCTGCTCGTGGGCGACTCCGCCGCCAACGTCGTGCTGGGGTACGACACGACGGTGCCGGTCACGGTCGAGGAGCTCATCCCCCTCGTCCGGGCCGTGGTCCGCAGCACCAGCCGGGCCCTCGTCGTGGCCGACCTGCCGTTCGGCTCCTACGAGGCCTCGCCCCAGCAGGCGCTGGAGACCGGGGTGCGCTTCCTCAAGGAGGGCGGCGCGCAGGCGGTGAAGCTCGAGGGCGGGCAGCGCGTGCTGCCGCAGGTCGAGGCCCTGGTGAACGCCGGGATCCCGGTGATGGGCCACCTCGGCCTCACCCCGCAGTCGGTCAACGCCCTCGGGGGGTACCGGGTGCAGGGCCGCGGCGAGGCCGGCGAGCAGCTGCTGCGTGACGCCAAGGCCCTCGAGCACGCCGGCGCGTTCGCCGTCGTCCTCGAGGTGGTGCCGACGGAACTGGCGGAGCGGGTCACGGCCAGCGTGTCGGTCCCCACGATCGGCATCGGCGCAGGGTCGAGCACCGACGCGCAGGTGCTCGTGTGGCAGGACCTCCTCGGCCTCAACCCGCGCCCGGCCCGCTTCGTCAAGCCGTACGCGGACCTGCGCACGGTGATGACCGACGCGGTGCGCTCCTGGGCCGA
>JALOLN010000217.1 GCA_025455945.1 Actinomycetes bacterium | reverse complement strand
TCCCGCCCAGCCCGGACGGCGGGGTGATCGCCGACTACCTCGGCCCGGTCGACGCCGACCCGGCGGTGCTGGCGGCGTGGCTGTCGTCGGTGCCCGGCGTCGTCGGACATGGACTGTTCGCGCCGGCCCTGGTCAGCGACGTCCTCATCGCCCACGGCGCGGAGGTGGAGCACCGCCGCCTCGGCGCATGAAGGGCGCGCTGCCTCCCTCTATTCGCCACAAGGGGCCCTTCATGCGGTGAAGGGGGAAGGGAGCGGGTGGGTCAGCGCTCGGCGTGGCCGCCGAACTGGGCGCGCAGGGCGGAGAGCACCTGGCCGGTGAACCGGCCCAGGCCGCGGGACTCGAAGCGCTGGGTGAGCGCCGCGGTGATCACCGGGGCGGGGACGCCCTCGTCGACGGCGGCCAGCACCGTCCACCGGCCCTCCCCCGAGTCCGACACCCGGCCCTCGAAGCCGGCAAGATCCGGGGAGGCCGCCAGCGCGCTGGCCGTGAGGTCCAGCAGCCACGACTCGACGACGGACCCGCGCCGCCAGAGCTCGGCGACCTCGCCGACATCGATCGCGTACTGGTAGGCCCAGGGTTCGCGCAGGGGGGTCGTCTCGGCGTCCACCGCGACGTCCTGCAGCCCGACGTCGGCGTGCCGGAGGATCGACAACCCCTCCGCGAGGGCGGACATCATCCCGTACTCGATGCCGTTGTGGACCATCTTGACGAAGTGCCCGGCGCCGCTCGGGCCGCAGTGCAGGTAGCCCTCCTGCGCCGTGCCGTCGGTGCGGATCCGCCCCGGCGTCGGGGCCGCGGCGCCCGCCCCCGGGGCCATCGTCGCGAAGACCGGGTCGAGCCGCCGCACCGCGTCGGCGTCACCGCCGATCATGAGGCAGTACCCGCGCTCCAGCCCCCAGACGCCGCCGCTGGTCCCGACGTCCAGGTAGTGGATCCCCCGGGGCGCGAGCTGCCCGGCCCGGTGGATGTCGTCGCGGTAGTAGGAGTTGCCGCCGTCGATGACGGTGTCACCGGGCGCGAGCAGGCCCGCCAGCTCGTCCACCACGGCCTGGACGTGGCCGGCCGGCACCATCACCCACACCGCCCGCGGCTGGTCGAGCCGAGCCACGAGGTCGGCCAGCGACGCCGCGCCGACCGCGCCCTCGGCCGCCAGCGCCGCGACGGACCCGGGCGCCACGTCGTAGACCACGCAGCGGTGCCCCTCGCGCATCAGCCTGCGGACGAGGTTGGCGCCCATCCGGCCGAGGCCGACCATGCCCAGCTGCATCGGCGGCCGGCCGCTCATGCCAGGGACCGGTACGTGCGGATCAGGGCGTTCGTCGAGGAGTCGTGGCCCAGCTCGGGCTCCGTCTCGCTCTGCAGCTGCGGGAGGATCCGCAGCGCCATCGCCTTGCCGAGCTCCACGCCCCACTGGTCGAAGCAGTTGATCCCCCACACGGCACCTTGGGTGTAGACGCTGTGCTCGTAGAGCGCGACCAGCGCACCGAGCACGTACGGCGTGAGCACCTCGGCGAGGATCACCGTCGTCGGGCGGTTGCCCTCCATCACCCGGTGCGGGACGACGTCCTCGGCCGTGCCCTCGGCGCGCACCTCGTCCGCCGTGATCCCGAACGCCAGTGCCTGCGCCTGCGCGAAGACGTTGGACATGAGCATGGCGTGGTGGTCCCGCAGCGGGTTGAGCGTGCGGCCGAAGCCGATGAGGTCGGCCGGCACCAGCCGGGTGCCCTGGTGGATCAGCTGGTAGAAGGAGTGCTGCCCGTTGGTGCCCGGCTCCCCCCAGTAGACGGTCCCGGTCTGGCAGCCCACCGGGGTCCCGTCGAGCGTCACGTGCTTGCCGAGGGACTCCATGGTGAGCTGCTGCAGGTAGGCCGGGAACCGGGCCAGGTACTGCTCGTAGGGCAGCACCGCGCTGGTCTCGGCACCGAAGAGCTCGCTGTACCAGACGACGAGGAGCCCCATGAGCACCGGCAGGTTCTCCCCGAACGGCGCGGTGCGGAAGTGCTCGTCCATCTCGTGGAAGCCGCGCAGCAGCTCGGCGAACAGGTCCGGGCCGATCGCCAACATCGTCGACAGACCGATGGCGGAGTCCATGGAGTAGCGGCCGCCCACCCAGTCCCAGAACCCGAACATGTTGGCGGTGTCGATGCCGAACGCCGCCACCCGCTCCGCGTTCGTCGACACGGCCACGAAGTGCCTGGCGACGGCAGCCTCGTCCCCGAGGGCGGCCAGCAGCCAGTCCCGCGCCGACTGGGCGTTGGCCATGGTCTCCGCCGTCCCGAAGGTCTTCGAGGCGACGATGAACAGCGTCTCGGCCGGGTCGAGGTCACGCGTCGCCTCGACGAAGTCCGAGGAGTCGACGTTGGAGACGAAGCGGAAGTCGATCTCGCGCGTGCTGTAGTGCCGCAGCGCCTGGTAGGCCATGACCGGCCCGAGGTCGGAGCCGCCGATGCCGAT
Source organism: Actinomycetes bacterium (assembly GCA_025455945.1). Lineage (GTDB taxonomy): Bacteria > Actinomycetota > Actinomycetes > Prado026 > Prado026 > Prado026. The sequence goes on along the minus strand of JALOLN010000217.1, from coordinate 3,118 downwards.
GTTCACCACCGCGCGGATCCGCCGCCCGGTGTGCCCGATCCAGCGCCCGTCACGCACCCGATCGGCGAAGTCGGCCATGCGATCCAGCACGGCGTGCACCTCGGCCACGACGTCGACGCCGTCCACGACCAGCGTGGCGCCGCGCGGCATGCGCAGCGCGACGTGCAGCACGGACCGGTTCTCGGTCACGTTGATCCGGTCACCGGCGAACATGGCGTCGATGGCACCGCGCAGCCCCGCCTCCTCGGCCAGGCGGACGAGCAGCCGGACGGTCTCGTCGGTGATGCGGTGCTTGGAGTAGTCGAGGTACAGGCCGCAGGCCTCGGCGACCAGCCGCTCGCCACGGCCGGGATCCCGGGCGAACAGGTCGCGCAGGTGCAGGTCGCGGATCTCGGCGTGGTGGCGCTCGAGCTCGGGCCAGACGGCCCGCTCACGCAGGGGGGTGATGGTCACGGCAGCTCCGATCGCTGGGGGCGACCCTCATCATCCCGCGGCCGCGCGTCACCAGCTGCCGCCGCCCCCGCCGCCGAACCCGCCGCCGCCCCCGCCGCCGGAGAAGCCGGAGCCGCCCGACGCTGCGCTGGTGGTGATCGCCCCCACGGTGGTGTCGCTGAACGAGCGCATGGAGTCGCCGAACCTGCCGAAGTCCCAGCCGGCCGGACCGCTGTACCAGCCCAGCGCGGGGGCCGCGCCACCGCCGGCGGCGCCGAGGGAGGCGAACGCGCGGGCCCACCGCTCGGTCTCGCCGAAGACGATCGCATAGGGCAGGAAGCGGGAGAACACGTCGACGCGCTCCTCGAAGCGCAGCTGCTCGGCCTCGGCCGTCTGGACGTAGCGGCGGAACCCCAGCACCCGGGCCAGCTCGGCGCTCCCGGTCGGCGTGCGGGCTGGCATCCACCGGGCCACCAGGACGAGCCCGAGCGCCGCGAGGAAGGCGGCGACCCCGAGCAGGCCCAGGTGGGTGTACTTGGCCAGCAGCACGGTCAGCCCGACGCCGAGCAGCACGCCGAGCACGCCGACCATCAGCCACCCGGTGCGGACGGTCTCCGGGCTGCGCAGGAACCAGCGTCGGGACACCGTCTCGGCGTAGAGCTGCTGCTGCACCTTGTCCAGGTCGCTGGCGAACGTCCGCTTGAGCTCGGAGACCTTCACCGTGCTGCGGTTCTCGAAGATGGCGGCCAGCAGCGTGCGCTCGTAGCCCAGGCAGTCCTGGTCGGCCGGCCGGCGCTGCTGGAACACCCAGTCCCGGCTGGAGAACCAGCCCTCGCGCGGCAGCTCGGCAGCTCCTCGATGTGCAGGTAGCCGCGGACGGCGAGGTCGACGATCGTCGCGGTGACGTCCAGGGGGTTGGCCTGCTCGTCGATCAGGGTGCCGACCAGACCGGGGCGGATGTCGTCCGGCGGGGCGAACTCCACGGGCCCCGACGGGTCCGTGAACAGGGGCAGCGGCTCGTCGTCCGCGCCCTGACCGGGTGCGGGCAGCAGCCCGGGCACCTGGCCGCGGTAGCGACGGTCCCGGCCGCGGCTCCACAGGAGGTAGCCGATCCCGCCCAGCGAGCCGACGAGGATCGCCAGGGCGGCAGCCGCGGTCCACGGCGTGACGGCGAACGCCCGGGCGACGCTGAACCGCTCCTCGAGGATCGGCGGTGGGACCGCCACGGCCCCGGGCGGCAGCGCGACCGACACGGTGAGCCCCGCGTAGGCGGGCAGCGCCTCCTCCGCACAGGTGACGACCCGGCCCTCCCGGACGACGCTGTCAGCGGACTGCCCGCTGCCGTCGGGGCCGGCGAAGCACAGCGCGTCCGCGAGGTCCACCGGACCGGCCACCCGGACCGTGCCACGGTCGATCGGCGCCTCCCACTCCGCGCCGATGGCGTTCCAGTAGACCTCGTCGTAGTCGCTGAACGAGTTCATCGCCCCGCGCACGTCGTAGTCGAGGACGTAGGTGTGCCGGCCGCTGACGGTGCGGTCGGGGTCACCGACACGGATGACGAGCGAGGCGCCCTCCTCGCTGGTCTCCACCTGCGACGGCGCCCCGGTGGTACTGACGACGCGCAGCCCACTGATCTCGATGACCCGGTCGTACTCGTCGTCGTAGGTGTAGCGCACGGGGATGGTCCGGAAGATGCCGTGCCGCTCGGCCGAGCCGAAGTCGTAGTCGACCTCCTCGCGCACGTGCAGGGTGCCGTCGGTGCGGACGTCGACCTCGACCTCGTACGACGGGATGCGCTCCTCAGCCCGGGCCGGAGCCGAGAGCGGGCCGACCACCCAGCCCAGCGCGAGGACGAGGAGCGCAGGTACCGCGAGCAGCCGCCGCTTCACGGCCCACACGCTAGCGACTCAGTCCTCACCCCGACCGCGCCGCGCCACGGCTCGCTCGGCCTCACGCTTGGCCTGCTTCTCGGCCAGCGCCTGCCGCTTGTCGTAGGTCCGCTTGCCGCGGGCGAGGGCGATCTCCACCTTCGCCTTGCCGTCCTTGAAGTACAGCGCGAGCGGCACCAACGTCAGCCCGGACTCCCGGGTCTTGCCGATGAGCCGGCTGATCTCGCTGCGGTGCAGCAGCAGCTTGCGTGGCCGCCGCGGCTCGTGGTTGGTCCAGGTGCCCTGCAGGTACTCCGGGATGTGCACGCCGTGCAGCCACACCTCGCCGTCCTTGACGACCGCGTAGCCGTCGACGAGGGACGCCCGGCCGGCGCGCAGGGACTTCACCTCGGTTCCGGTGAGCACCAGGCCGGCCTCGAAGACGTCCTCGATGTGGTAGTCGTGGCGGGCCTTCTTGTTCTGGGCGATCAGCCGGCGGCCCTGCTCCCGGGCCATCAGCCCGGGCCGCCGGGGCCGATCGCGGCCAGCAGCCCCGAGAGCACCTCGAGCGCCCGCCGTTCCGCCACCTGGGGTCGCTCGTCGGGGTCGACGGCGACGTCCGGCTCGATGCCCACGCCGTCGAGGGCGCGGCCGGACGGGGTCAGGTAGCGACCGACGGTCAGCTCCAGCGCGGAGCCGTCGGAGAGCTCCTGCGGCTCCTGCACCGAGCCCTTGCCGAAGGTCCTGCTGCCGACGACGACCGCGCGGTTGCGGTCCTGCAGCGCACCCGCGACGATCTCGGCCGCGCTGGCGGTCCC
>JALOLN010000216.1 GCA_025455945.1 Actinomycetes bacterium | reverse complement strand
GGCCACGGCCAGGTGCCGCTGCAGCGCCGCAGCGTACGCCGGGCTGCCGGCGGGCACGTCCAGCGCCCCGACGACGTCCACCGCGCCGGCGGCCAGGGCGGCCTCCGGGTGCTTGGCCGCCGCGCCGCAGACGACGATGGGGGTCGGGGCCCCGGCCATGATCCGCTCGATCGCCTCGAGGCCACCGGCGAACAGCTCGAGGTCCACCAGCACCGCCGCGGGACAGCCCGCACGGACCGCGTGCTCCGCCCCCGCGGCGTCCCGGGCGACTCCGATCACCTCGAAGCCGGGGCCGGTCACCAGCTGCTCGAGCTGGCGCAGCCGGGTCTGGGTGCCGGCGACGAGGAGCACGGAGACTGGCGGGCGGGCGTCAGCCGCGGGCACCGCCATCGTCGCCGCCACGGCGCGCCTCCTCGTCCCGACGCCCGGCGGGCAGCCTGCACGTCGCCATCCGTCCGGTTGTCGTCCGGATCGGGAGCGCCCTTGAGCGTGGCTCAGCGCAGGGTGAAGGTGGCGGGCTCGGAGCGCACGTCGAGGTCGCGGCCCACGACCTGGTACTCACCGGCCGGCGCCGCGGGCCGGTCCGCAGGGCAGCCGGGCTGCGACCCGGTGCGCTGCCACACCACGGTCGTCCGGTACGACGCGTCGGGGCCGAGCAGGCGCAGGCTGGCCCCGCCGCCGGGCGCGCAGTCGTCGGAGGACCAGAACCGCTTCCCGCCGGTGCTGATCTGCAGCTCCAGCGCCTTCTGCCCGACGTCGCGACGGCAGGCGCTGGACCCGGTGTTGGTCACGGTCAGCGTGATCTTGGGCCGCTGGCCCGCGGAGTAGGCCGTCCGGTCGGTCGCGACAGTGACCTCGATCGCTGCGGCGGGGCACAGCGCGGCGACGGCCGCGGTCGTCGCGGCGGGCGACGGGGTGGCGGTCGCGGTGGGCTTCGGCGTGGCGGTCGGGCTGGCAGTGGCGGACGGGGTCGACGACGCCGTGCTCGGTCCGGGGGACGTCGTCAGCGAGGGGGTGGGCGACGACCCGCCGCCGTCGCCGGTCAGCGCCCCCCAGGCCCACCAGGCGAGGACGACGACGACGATGACGGCGAGGGCCGCGACGAGACGACGCAGCCAGTAGGCGCCGGGCGGCAGCGGCCCGACGGGGTGCATCAGCGTCCCCACGTCGGCAGCCTAGGGCGCCGGAGCCGCCTGTGGGCACGGTCCCGGGAGCGGTCGGCTCGTGCGGGCCGTGCGAGGATGCCGCGGTCATGCCCGAGCACCCGCTGCACGCGCCCGTCCTGTCCTGGTTCGGGCGCACCGCCCGAGACCTGCCCTGGCGCCGCCCGGACGTCGGCGCGTGGGGTGTCCTGGTGAGCGAGGTGATGCTCCAGCAGACCCCCGTCGTCCGGGTGGAGCCGGCCTGGCGCGCCTGGCTGGCCCGGTGGCCGGACCCGCGGGCGCTCGCGGCGGACTCGCCCGGCGAGGCCGTGCGGGCCTGGGGCCGGCTGGGCTACCCGCGCCGGGCCCTGCGGCTGCACGCCGCGGCCCAGGCGATCGTGCAGCGCCATGGCGGTGCGGTCCCGTCGGACCTGGCCGAGCTGCGCGCGCTGCCCGGGGTGGGCGACTACACCGCGGCCGCGGTGGCCGTGTTCGCCTTCTGCCAGCGGCGCGCGGTCCTCGACACCAACGTGCGCCGCGTGCACGCTCGGGCCTTGGGCGGCACGGCGCTCGCGGCGCCGGCCGTGACCGCCGCCGAGGTGCGCCGGGCCGAGGGGCTGCTGCCCGACGACCCGGGGGTCGCCGCTACCTGGTCGGTGGCCGTCATGGAGCTCGGTGCGCTGGTCTGCACCGCGCGGACCCCCCGGTGCGGCGACTGCCCCGTCGCGGGGCAGTGCGCCTGGCGGCTGGCCGGCGCCCCGCCCTACGACGGACCACGGCGGCGGAGCCAGGCCTGGCACGGCACCGACCGGCAGGCGCGGGGGCGGCTGCTGGCCGTGCTGCGGGAGTCACCCGGGCCGGTGCCGCCGGAGGTGCTCCGGCAGGCCTGGACCGACGACCACGTCCAGCGCGAGCGGGCGCTGGACGGCCTGGTCGCCGACGGCCTGGTGGACCCCCTGGCGGACGGCCGGTACGCGCTGCCTAGTCGGCGGAGCCGGCCGTCTCCACCGGCGGGACGTCGGGCAGCGCGGTCTTCGCCGCCCCGGTGAAGGTGAAGGTTGCCGACGTGCCCTCGCCCTCGACGTCGATGAGGACGATCTGGCCGGGCCGCAGCTCACCGAAGAGGATCTTCTCCGACAGCTGGTCCTCGATCTCGCGCTGGATCGTCCGGCGCAGTGGCCGGGCGCCGAGCACGGGGTCGTAGCCCCGCTTGGCGAGCAGCTCCTTGGCCGGCACCGTCAACTCCACGCCCATGTCCTTGTCGCGCAGCCGCTGGTCCAGCTTCTCGACCATCAGGTCGACGATGGTGACGATCTCGGCGGGGCTGAGCTGGTGGAACACGACGATGTCGTCGATGCGGTTGAGGAACTCCGGCCGGAAGTGCTGCTTGAGCTCCTCCTGGACCTTCGTCTTCATCCGCTCGTAGCCGGTCTGGGTGTCGCCGGCGACCGCGAAGCCGAGGTTCTGCCCCTTGGAGATGTCACGGGTGCCGAGGTTCGTGGTCATGATGATCACGGTGTTCTTGAAGTCGACCACGCGACCCTGGGCGTCGGTGAGCCGGCCGTCCTCGAGCACCTGCAGCAGGCTGTTGAAGATCTCCGGGTGGGCCTTCTCGATCTCGTCGAAGAGCACCACGGAGAACGGCTTGCGGCGCACCTTCTCGGTGAGCTGCCCGCCCTCCTCGTAGCCCACGTACCCGGGCGGGGAGCCGAAGAGCCGGGAGACGGTGTACTTCTCGGAGAACTCGCTCATGTCGAGCTGGATCAGCGCGTCCTCGTCGCCGAAGAGGAACTCGGCCAGCGTCTTGGACAGCTCAGTCTTCCCGACGCCCGACGGGCCGGCGAAGATGAACGACCCGCCCGGGCGCTTCGGGTCCTTCAGGCCGGCACGGGTGCGGCGGATCGCCTGCGACAGGGCCTTGATCGCCTGGTCCTGCCCGATGACGCGCTTGTGCAGCTCGTCCTCCATGCGCAGCAGGCGCTGGCTCTCCTCCTCGGTGAGCTTGAAGACCGGGATGCCGGTCTGGGTCGCGAGCACCTCGGCGATGAGCTCCTCGTCGACCTCGGCAACGACGTCCATGTCGCCGGCCTTCCACTCCCGCTCACGCTGCGCCTTCTCCTGCAGCAGCGTCTTCTCGCGGTCGCGCAGGGACGCCGCCTTCTCGAAGTCCTGCGCGTCGATCGCGGACTCCTTCTCCCGGCGGACCGTGGCGATGCGCTCGTCGAACTCGCGCAGGTCCGGGGGTGCGGTCATCCGCCGGATCCGCAGCCGCGACCCCGCCTCGTCGATGAGGTCGATGGCCTTGTCCGGCAGGAAGCGGTCGCTGACGTACCGGTCCGCCAGGGAGGCGGCAGACACCAGCGCGCCGTCGGTGATCGACACCCGGTGGTGGGCCTCGTACCGGTCGCGCAGGCCCTTGAGGATCTCGATGGTGTGGGCGATCGTCGGCTCCGCCACCTGGATCGGCTGGAACCGCCGCTCCAGGGCGGCGTCCTTCTCCAGGTGCTTGCGGTACTCGTCGAGGGTCGTGGCACCGATCGTCTGCAGCTCACCGCGCGCCAGCATCGGCTTGAGGATGCTGGCCGCGTCGATCGCGCCCTCGGCGGCCCCGGCCCCGACGAGGGTGTGCAGGTCGATGAACAAGATGATGTCGCCGCGGGTGCGGATCTCCTTGAGGACCTTCTTCAGCCGCTCCTCGAAGTCGCCGCGGTAGCGGCTGCCGGCGACGAGGGCGCCGAGGTCCAGCGTGTACAGCTGCTTGTCCTTCAGCGTCTCGGGGACGTCCCCGCGCACGATCGCCTGGGCGAGGCCCTCGACGACGGCGGTCTTGCCGACGCCGGGCTCGCCGATGAGCACCGGGTTGTTCTTGGTCCGGCGGGACAGGACCTGCATGACCCGCTCGATCTCCTTCTCGCGCCCGATGACCGGGTCGAGCTTGCCCTCGCGGGCGGCCTGGGTCAGGTTGCGGCCGAACTGGTCGAGCACCAGCGAGGTGGACGGCGCCTCGGCGGACGGCCCACCGGCTGCGGCGGGCTCCTTGCCCTGGTACCCCGAGAGCAGCTGGATGACCTGCTGGCGGACCCGGTTGAGGTCGGCGCCGAGCTTGACCAGGACCTGGGCGGCCACGCCCTCGCCCTCACGGATGAGGCCGAGCAGGATGTGCTCGGTCCCGATGTAGTTGTGGCCCAGCTGCAGCGCCTCGCGCAGCGACAGCTCGAGCACCTTCTTCGCGCGGGGGGTGAACGGGATGTGCCCGGACGGCGCCTGCTGGCCCTGGCCGATGATCTCCTCGACCTGCTGGCGGACGGCCTCCAGCGAGATGCCGAGGCTCTCCAGG
>JALOLN010000051.1 GCA_025455945.1 Actinomycetes bacterium | reverse complement strand
AAGAAGGCCACCCCGGCGAAGAAGGCCACCCCCGCCTCGTCCGGCTTCGTGGTGCGCGCCAACGAGTCGCCCTGGACCGCCGGTGAGCTGGCAGCCGTCCGCGCCGCCCTGGAGACCGACGCGGCCCACCTGCGGGCCGAGATCGCCGACGTCGAGGAGGGCATCGCCGACCTGCTGCGTGACTCGGGGGACGGCGCCGGCGACGACCAGGCCGACGCCGGCACCAAGACGTTCGAGCGCGAGCACGAGATGTCCCTGGCCAACAACGCTCGCGACATGCTCATGCAGGCTGAGCGGGCGATGCACCGGATCGCCGACGGCAGCTACGGCGTGTGCGAGTCCTGCGGCAACCCGATCGGCAAGGCGCGGCTGCAGGCGTTCCCGCGTGCGACCCTGTGTGTGTCATGCAAGCAGAAGGAGGAGCGCCGCTGAGCGGCGCCGAGCCCCAGCCTGCCACCGTCCCCGACCGTCGTGCTCTGCTCCCGGTGGTGCTGGTCGTCGCCGCGGTGGTGCTGATCCTCGACCAGGCCAGCAAGGCGATCGTCGTGGCGACCAGGCCGGGGGAGGCGCCCGTCGAGCTGCTCGGCGGGCTGCTGACCCTCACCTACGTCCGCAACCCCGGTGCCGCGTTCAGCATCGGCACCGGGACGACGTGGGTCTTCACGATCATCGCTGCTGTCGTGGCGGTCGTGATCGTCCGGACGTCGGCCCGGCTGAGGTCGCTGCCGTGGGCCCTGGCCCTCGGCGCCCTGCTCGGCGGGTCGCTGGGCAACCTCAGCGACCGGATCTTCCGGGCACCGGGCGTCGCTCGGGGGTACGTCGTCGACTGGATCCAGCTGCCCCACTGGCCGGTGTTCAACGTCGCCGACATGGCCATCGTCGGTGCCGCCGTGGGCATGGTGCTGCTGTCACTGGCCGGCCGCGAGCTCGACGGAACGGTCCACCGTGGGTGAGCGGCGGGCGCTGCCGGTCCCCGAGGGACTCGACGGCGACCGGCTCGACACCGGCCTGGCCCGGCTGTTCGGGATCTCCAGGAACAAGGCCGCCGAGCTCGCCGGCGGCGGGCTGGTCACCGTGGACGGCCGCCCGGTCGGGAAGTCCGAACGGCTGCTCGCCGGGAGCCTGCTCGAGGTCGAGCTGCCCGACCCGCCGGCAGCGGCGCAGCTCGTGGCGGAGCCGGTCCCGGGGCTGGTCGTCGTCCATGACGACCCGGACGTCGTGGTCGTGGACAAGCCGGTCGGTGTCGCGGCACACCCGAGCCCGGGCTGGACCGGGCCGACCGTCGTCGGCGGGCTGGCGGGGGCCGGGTTCCGGGTCTCGACCAGCGGTGCGGCCGAACGGCAGGGCGTCGTCCACCGGCTCGACGTCGGGACCAGCGGGCTGATGGTCGTGGCGAAGTCCGAGCGCGCCTACTCGGTGCTCAAGCGCGCCTTCAGGGAACGACGCGTGGACAAGCGTTACCACGCCCTGGTGCAGGGCCACCCGGATCCGCTGCGGGGCACCGTGGACGCCCCCATCGACCGGCATCCGACCCATGACTGGCGGTGGGCTGTCGTCGCCGGCGGCAAGCCCAGCGTCACCCACTACGACACCCTCGAGGCGCTGCGCGCGGCGAGCTTGCTGGAGATCCGGCTGGAGACCGGGCGCACCCACCAGATCCGGGTGCACCTCTCGGCGCTGCGCCACCCCTGCGTCGGCGACCTGACCTACGGTGCCGACCCCACGTTGGCCCGTCGGCTCGGGCTCGAGCGGCAGTGGCTGCACGCCGTCCGGCTCGGCTTCGCCCACCCCGCGTCGGGGGAGTGGGTCGAGTTCACCTCGCCGTACCCCTCGGACCTGGCCGCCGCGCTGGCGCTGCTCCGGGCGGAGGCATGAGTACCGTCGCCGTCCGGCTGGTCGACGCGGCGGCCGACCTGGCGGCTGCCTACGCGATCCGGGACGAGGTCTTCGTCGTGGAGCAGGGCGTTCCAGTCGAGCTCGAGCGCGACGAGCGCGACGCCGACGCCGAGCACTTCCTCGTCCTCGTCGACGGCGAGGCGGTGGCCGCCGGGCGCCTGGTGGTCGAGGACGCCGGCTACGAGGGCATCGACCCCGGGCTGGGCCCCGTGGGGCACCTCGGCCGGCTGGCGGTCCGGGCGCCGTTCCGTGGGAGCGGGCTCGGCGTGGCGCTGGTCGACGCCCTGGTCGAGCGGGCCCGGGAGCGGGGGCTGCGTGCGCTGTACCTGGGGGCCCAGACCCACGCGGTGGGCTTCTACCGCCGGCTGGGGTTCGCGGTCACCGGTGAGGTGTTCGACGACGCCGGGATCCCGCACCGACACATGGTCCGCGTGCTCTGACCACCCTCCGCCGTCCACCTTCTGGCGCCTGCGCGGGCTCAGTCCGTGCGTCGAGGGGCCCACGGTGCGCCAGAAGGCGGTCCGGGCGGGGATGATCGGGGCATGAGCGACCACCTCGTGCCTGCCCCTGACACTCGCCCCGCCGCCCGCAGCGGGACCTTCCGCCTCGGTGGAGACCTCGACGTCGTCCGTCTCGGCTACGGCGCCATGCAGCTCACGGGTCCGGGGGTCTGGGGACCACCCGCGGACCCGGACGGGGCCGTCGCCGTCCTGCGCCGCGCCGTCGAGCTCGGCGTGACGTTCGTCGATACCGCCGACGCGTACGGGCCGGGGGACTGCGAGGACCTCATCCGCACGGCGCTGCACCCCTACGCCGGAGTGGTGGTCGCCACCAAGGCGGGCCTGGCCCGTACCGGACCGGGGCGGTGGCACCCGCTGGGCCGGCCCGAGTACCTCACCCAGTGCGTCGAGCTGTCCCTGCGCCGCCTCGGCGTCGAGACGATCGACCTGCTGCAGCTGCACCGCATCGACGACGGGGTGCCGCTGGAGGACCAGGTGGGCGCCCTCGCCCGGCTTCGCGAGGCCGGCAAGATCCGCCACATCGGGCTGTCCGAGGTCACCGTCGAGCAACTCACCGCGGCGCAGCGGGTCGCACCGATCGTCAGCGTCCAGAACCGGTACAACCTGACCGAGCGCGGGTCGGAGCCGCTGCTCGAGCACTGCACCGCGCAGGGCATTGCCTTCATCCCCTGGTTCCCCTTCGCCGACGGCGCCCTGGCCCGGCCCGACGGCCCGCTCGGCGCTCTGGCGCGGGACTCCGACCGGACCGCCGGGCAGCTGGCCCTGGCCTGGCTGCTGCACCGCTCGCCCGTCGTGATGCCGATCCCGGGGACCCGCTCGCTGGCGCACCTGGAGGAGAACGTCGCGGCGGCGGACGTGACGCTGGACGACGCCCAGCGGGCCGCGCTGGACGCCCTCGGCTCCCTCGGCCCCCTCGGCTGAGAACGATCACCTCCCCGCCGCCCGTGGCGGTGGCTCGTACCGCAGAACGTGCGAGGCACGACCGCACCGTGCGGGGAGGTGATCAACTCGGCTCGGCGTGCCGGCGTGTCGGCGGCGTGTCGCTGGGACCTGCCCCGGGCGGCCCGTGTCGGGGGTCGGGACGGTCGGCCGTCCCGGCTAGAGTCTTCCCGCACCCGCACGGACGACCGACTTCCCCCGGCTGCCCGCTGGTCGCTCCTCTCGCACACCCGGCCGCGGCATGATCAGGGAGGTCTCGAGCCCCATGGGCGACTCGTTCGTGCACCTGCACGTGCACACCGAGTACTCCATGCTCGACGGTGCCGCGCGGCTCACCGACCTGTTCGCCGAGACCCAGCGGCTGGGCATGCCCGCCCTGGCCATGACCGACCACGGCAACGTCTTCGGGGCCTACGACTTCTACAAGAAAGCCACCGCCGCGGGGATCCGTCCGATCATCGGGATGGAGGGCTACTACGTCCCCATCGGGACGCGGTTCGACCGCAAGCCCTTCGAGTTCGGCGCCGGCGCCGCCGAGGACGTCGGCGAGGCCGGCACCGAGGGCCTCGGCCGGGGCAAGCAGGCCTACTCGCACATGACCCTGCTCGCGCAGGACACCGCCGGCATGCACAACCTGTTCCGGCTGTCGAGCCTGGCCAGCCTGGAGGGCTACTACCGCAAGCCCCGGTTCGACCGCGAGCTGCTGGAGACCTACGCCCGCGGGCTCATCGGGACGACGGGCTGCCCCTCCGGGGAGGTCAACCGGTGGCTGCAGGTCGGGCGCTACGACCGGGCCCGGCAGGCCGCCGCCGACCTGCGGGACATCTTCGGCCCCGAGAACTTCTACGCCGAGGTCATGGACCACGGCCTGGGCATCGAGCGGCGGACCCGCGAGGACCTGCTGCGGATCGCCCGCGACCTGAAGCTGCCGCTGCTGGCGACCAACGACCTGCACTACACCTACCCGGACGACGCCACGGCGCACGAGGCGCTGCTGTGCGTGCAGACCGGCAAGACGCTGGCCGACCCCAACCGGTTCAAGTTCGACGCCCGGGACTTCTACCTCAAGAGCCCGACGGAGATGCGCACCCTGTGGCAGGAGCTCCCGGAGGCCTGCGACAACACCCTGCTGGTCGCCGAGCGGTGCGCGGTGACCTTCGCCGAGGGGCGCAACCTCATGCCGCGCTTCCCGGTGCCGGCCGGCGAGACCGAGGAGTCGTGGCTGGTCAAGGAGGTGGAGCGGGGCCTGCACGTCCGGTTCCCCGGCGGCGTCCCCGACGCGCACCGCAAGCAGGCCGCCTACGAGGTCGGCGTCGTGTGCCAGATGGGCTTCCCCGGCTACTTCCTCGTCGTCGCCGACCTGGTCCGGTACGCCAAGGCGAACGGGATCCGGGTCGGACCCGGCCGAGGGTCCGCGGCCGGGGCGCTGATCGCCTACGCGCTGGGCATCACCGAGCTGGACCCGATCCAGCACGGCCTGCTCTTCGAGCGGTTCCTGAACCCCGAGCGGGTGTCGATGCCCGACATCGACATGGACTTCGACGAGCGCCGGCGCGGCGACATGATCCGCTACGCCACCGAGAAGTACGGCGAGGAGCGGGTCGCCCAGATCATCACCTACGGCACGATCAAGGCGAAGGCGGCCGTGAAGGACGCCGCCCGGGTGCTCGGCTTCCCCTACGCGCTCGGCGACCGGATCACCAAGGCCATGCCGCCCGCCGTGATGGGCAAGGACATCCCCCTGTCGGGCATCTTCGACCGCAGCCACCCCCGCTATGCCGAGGCGGCCGAGTTCCGCCAGCTGTACGACGCCGACACCGACGTCAAGACGGTGGTCGACACGGCCAAGGGGCTGGAGGGACTCAAGCGCCAGTGGGGCGTGCACGCGGCCGGGGTGATCCTGTGCGCCGAGCCGCTGCTCGACGTCATCCCCATCCAGCGCCGGGAGCAGGACGGCGCGATCATCACCCAGTTCGACATGGGTGCCTGCGAGGCGCTCGGCCTGCTGAAGATGGACTTCCTCGGGCTGCGCAACCTCACCGTGCTCGACGACTGCCTCGAGCAGGTCGCCGTCAACCGCGGCGAGCGCGTGGTGCTCGAGACGCTGCCCCTGGACGACCGGCCGACCTACGAGCTGCTCTCCCGCGGTGACACCCTCGGCGTGTTCCAGCTGGACGGCGGCCCGATGCGCTCGCTGCTGCGATCGATGCAGCCGGACGGCTTCGAGGACATCTCCGCGGTCCTCGCGCTGTACCGCCCGGGCCCGATGGGCGCCAACGCGCACAACGACTACGCCGACCGCAAGAACGGTCGCAAGCCGGTGGTCCCGATCCACCCCGAGCTGGCCGAGCCCCTCGCGGAGATCCTGGGCGACACCTACGGGCTGATCGTCTACCAGGAGCAGGTGATGGCGATCGCCCAGCAGCTCGCCGGCTACAGCCTGGGGGCGGCCGACCTGCTGCGCCGCGCGATGGGCAAGAAGAAGAAGGAGATCCTCGACAAGGAGTACGTGCCGTTCTCGCAGGGCATGCGCGCGGGCGGCTACTCCGACGCGGCGATCCAGACGCTGTGGGACATCCTCGTCCCCTTCTCCGACTACGCCTTCAACAAGGCCCACACCGCCGGCTACGGGCTGGTGTCCTACTGGACGGCGTACCTCAAGGCCAACTACCCGGCCGAGTACATGGCGGCGCTGCTCACCTCCGTCCGGGACGACAAGGACAAGAGCGCGCTGTACCTCAACGAGTGCCGCCGCATGGGCATCAAGGTGCTGCCCCCCGACGTCAACGAGTCCGCGGCCAGCTTCACCGCGGTGGGCAGCGACATCCGGTTCGGCCTTTCCGCGATCCGCAACGTGGGCGAGAACGTCGTCGAGTCGATCGTGGCGACGCGCCGGGCCAAGGGCCGCTACGTCAGCTTCCGGGACTTCCTGCAGAAGGTGCCTGCGGTGGTGTGCAACAAGCGCACCGTCGAGTCGCTGATCAAGGCCGGCGCCTTCGACTCCCTCGGCCACACCCGGCGCGGGCTGGTGACCATCCACGAGCAGGCCATCGACGCAGTCATCGACCTCAAGCGCAACGAGGCCATCGGCCAGGACTCGCTGTTCGGAGGGGACGACGCCGACGCCGTCCCCGACACCGCGGTCGAGATCGAGGTGCCGGTCGGGGAGTGGGACAAGGCCCGGCTGCTGGCCAACGAGCGCGAGATGCTGGGCCTGTACGTCTCCGACCACCCGCTGTTCGGCGTCGAGCACGTGCTCGCCGCCGCGGCCGACTGCTCGGTCGCCGCGCTCACCTCCGACGAGGGCCGCCCCGACGGGCAGGTCGTCACCGTGGCCGGCCTCATCAGCGGGCTGACCCGCAAGGTCACCAAGCAGGGCAGCCCCTGGGCGATCGCCGCGCTGGAGGACCTCGAGGGCGTCATCGACGTCATGGTGTTCCCCGCCACCTACCAGCAGGTCGCGGCGCAGCTGACCGAGGACACCGTCATCGTCGTCCGCGGCCGCCTCGACAAGCGCGAGGAGGTGCCCAAGCTCGTCGCGATGGAGATCACGCTGCCCGACCTGTCCGAGGGCCCGCGCGGCCCGGTCGTCGTCACGCTCCCGGTGGCGCGCTGTGTGCCGCCGGTCGTCGACCGGCTCAAGGAGGTGCTCGCCACCCACCCGGGCGTCACCGAGGTCCACCTGCAGCTGCAGACCGCCGACCGGACGACGGTCATGCGCCTCGACGACCGGCTGCGGGTGTCGGCCACGCCGGCGCTGTACGCCGACCTCAAGGCCTTGCTCGGGCCGGGCAGCGTCGGCTGAGGGTGACGGCAGTCCTCGACCGGCGGGCCGGGTTGCGGGTGGCGGCCGGCATCGTCGTGCTCCTCGCCGTGGTCGGCGTCGGGGTCGGGGCGCTGTGGTGGTGGGTCGCCCCGGTGGCCCAGGTCCGCATCGAGGCGGACGGCGGCTACCTCACCCAGAGCCAGCCTCAGGAGTACATCACCGCCGACGCCTGGTTCGCGCTGCTCACCGCCGGCGTCGGCCTGGTGGCGGGGCTGGTGACGTGGTGGCGGGTGCGGGTCGAGCGCTACGGGGCGGTGGTCGGACTTGCCGTCGGTGGGGGCTTCGGCGCCGTCGTGGCCTGGCAGACCGGCGAGTGGCTCGGCCGGGTCGACCTCGACGCGCTGGCGCAGGCGCCGGTCGGCACGGTGGCCGACGTGGCCCTCGGCCTGGGCCTGCGCGGGCTGCTGCTCGTCGAGCCGCTGGCCGCGCTGCTGGCCTGGCTGGCGGTCGACCTCCTCGTCGACCGCACCGCGTGAGAGGTCAGTTCGGGGAGACTGCGACGCGGGCGTAGTCGGTGCCGGGGAGGCTGGGCAGGGCGCGCAGCACCGCCCGCTCCCGGCGCAGCAGCGTTGCGAGGGTGCGCAGCCGCGCCCCGTCGTCCGGGGCGGCGAGCAGCGCCTGGTGGTCAGCGAGGTCGAGCACCATCGTCGCGGCAGCGTGGTACGACAGGGCTCGCGGGTCGTCGGGGGGCTCCGGCCCGGTCGGGCCGAGCACCGCGTCCCGGTAGCCGACGAACAGCCGCCGCACCCCCGGCGCGACGACCGTGGCCTCCCCGCCGCTCTCCGGCACCCACCGGACGTCGCCCTGCAGGTACGCCAGGGAGCCGTCGACCGCCTCGAGGGCGAACCGTCGCGTCCCCACGGTGAGGATGTCGAAGCGGCCGTCGGGCAGGTCCGCGACGCGCTCCAGCCGGGCGGCGCAGCCCACGTCGTGGAGGGCACGGACGCCATCCGTGCCGACCTCCCGGCCCTCCCGGATCGCCAGCACCCCGAACTCGCGCCGCTCCGGCGGCAGGTCGAGCAGCGTCCGGACCAGCTGCCGGTACCGGTTCTCGAAGATGTGCAGGGGCAGGGGCTGCCCCGGGTAGAGGACCGTTCCCAGCGGGAACAGCGGAATCCGTTCGCTCACGCCCGCAAGGCTAGGCGCCGGCGGCCCGGGCCGCCCCTCGAGCCGCCCGTACACTGACCCGGTGCTGCGCCGCATCGACCTGCGTGAGTCCACGGCGGACCTGCGGGACGTGCTGCCCAGGGCAGCGCTCGACGTCGAGGTCGCGACGGAGGCGGTGCGGGACGTCTGCGACGACGTCCGGGCCCGCGGCGGGGCGGCCGTCCGCGCCGCCACCCTGCGCTTCGACGGCGTCGACCTGGCCTCCGCCCGGGTGCCCGTGGCAGCGCTGGCGGCGGCGCTGGAGGCGCTGGACCCCGCCGTGCGTGCCGCCTTGGGGGAGGCCGCCCGGCGGGCCCGCACGGTCCACGAGGCGCAGCGCCGGGCCGAGGTGGTCGTCGAGATCGGCCCGGGGGCCCGGGTCACCGAGCGGTGGGTGCCGGTCCGACGCGTCGGCCTGTACGTGCCGGGCGGGCTGGTCGCCTACCCGAGCAGCGTCGTGATGAACGTCGTCCCGGCCCAGGTGGCCGGGGTGGGGTCACTCGCGGTGGCCTCCCCGCCGCAGGCCGAGCACGGGGGCCTGCCGCACCCCGCCGTCCTCGCGGCCTGCGCCCTGCTCGGCGTCGACGAGGTGTACGCGGTGGGTGGTGCGCAGGCGGTGGCGATGCTCGCGTGGGGCACCGAGGAGTGCCCGCGGGTGGACCTCGTGACCGGACCGGGCAACGTCTATGTGGCCGCGGCCAAGCGGCTGCTCAGGGGCGTCGTGGGCATCGACTCCGAGGCCGGTCCGACCGAGATCGCCATCCTGGCCGACGACTCCGCGGAGCCGGCCGCGGTCGCCGCGGACCTCGTGGCGCAGGCCGAGCACGACCCGAACGCGGCCTGCCTGCTGGTCACCGACAGCCCCGCCCTCTTAGACGCCGTGGACGCCGAGCTGGCCCGGCAGGTGCCCGCGACCCGCCACCGCGATCGGGTCGAGACGGCGCTCGCGGGGCAGTCCGCGCACGTGCTCGTCGCCGACCTCGACCAGGGTCTCGACGTGGTCGACGAGTGGGCCGCCGAGCACCTCGAGGTCATCACCCGCGACGCCCGGCAGCGGGCCGCCCGGGTCCGCAACGCCGGAGCGGTGTTCGTCGGGCCGTGGGCGCCGGTCAGCCTCGGGGACTACCTGGCCGGGTCCAACCACGTGCTGCCCACCGGCGGGACCGCCCGGCACACCGGCGGGCTGTCCGTCGACAGCTTCCTGCGCGGCATCCACGTCGTCGACTACGACCGAGCGGCGCTGGCCGCCGTGGCGGCACACATCGACGCCCTCGGCGGGGCGGAGGACCTCGCGGCGCACGTCGCGGCCGTGCGCACCCGGGTTCCCCGGGACGGCTGATGGTCGACCTCGACGGACTCCCGCTGCGGGCCGACCTGCGCGGGCAGCGGCCGTACGGCGCCCCGCAGCTCGACGTCCCGGTCCGGCTCAACGTCAACGAGAACCCCTACCCGCCGTCCGCGGCGCTGGTGGCGGACCTGGCCGCTGCGGTGGCCGCCGTGGGCGGCAGCCTCAACCGCTACCCGGACCGCGAGGCTCGTGCGCTGCGGACCGCCCTCGGTGCCTACCTCGCCCGGCAGGAGGGCGTCACGCTCCCCGTCGAGGGGCTGTGGGCCGCCAACGGGTCCAACGAGGTGATGCTCCAGCTGCTGCAGGCCTTCGGCGGCCCGGGCCGCTGCGCGCTCGGGTTCGCCCCGACCTACTCCATGTACCCGGACTACTGTCGCGACACGTTCACCCGCTACGTCACCGTCGACCGCGAGCCGGACTTCGGCATCGACCCCGACCACGCCGTCGCGGCGGTCCGTGAGCACGACCCGTCGGTGGTGCTGCTCGCCTCGCCGAACAACCCGACCGGCACCGCGCTGCCGCTGGCCGTCGTCGAGGCGGTGTGCGCCGCGACCCGGGGCGTGGTGGTCGTCGACGAGGCGTACGCGGAGTTCCGGCGGCCCGGCACGCCGAGCGCGCTGACGCTGCTGGCCGACCAGCCCCGGCTGGTCGTGACCCGCACGATGAGCAAGGCGTTCGCGCTCGCCGGCGCCCGGGTCGGCTACCTGGCGGCGTCGCCAGCCGTGGTGGACGCCGTGCGGCTGGTCCGGCTGCCCTACCACCTGTCCGCCGTCACCCAGGCCGTCGCCGCGGCCGCGCTGGCCCGCGCCGACGAGCTGCTGGCCGCCGTGGACGCGCTGCGCGCCGAGCGGGACCGGCTGGTGACCTGGCTGCGCGACCGGGGCCACGACGTCGCCGACTCCGACGCCAACTTCGTGCTCGTCGGCACCTTCGCCGACCGCCACGCGGTGTGGCAGGGGCTGCTCGACCGCGGTGTGCTCGTCCGCGAGACCGGCCCGGTCGGCTGGCTGCGGGTCAGCGTCGGCACGCCGACGGAGATGGCCGCGTTCCGTTCCGCCCTCGAGGAGGTCACCAGATGAGTCGTCGGGCCCGGGTGCAGCGCACGACCAAGGAGTCGGAGGTCCTGGTCGAGCTGGACCTCGACGGGACGGGGACGACGGACGTCGCCACCGGCGTGCCGTTCTTCGACCACATGCTCGCCCAGCTGGGCAAGCACGGTGGGTTCGACCTCGCCGTGCGGACGACCGGCGACCTCGACGTCGACGCGCACCACACCGTCGAGGACACCGCCCTGGCCGTCGGGCAGGCCCTGCGGGAGGCCCTGGGTGACAAGACCAGGATCCGACGCTTCGGGGACGCACTCGTCCCGCTCGACGAGAGCCTCGTCCAGGCCGCGGTCGACCTGTCCGGCCGCCCCTACCTCGTGCACGAGGAGCCCGACCTCGTCGAGCTCATCGGCAGCTACGACACGACGCTGACCCGGCACATCTGGGAGTCGTTCGTGGCGACCGCCCAGGTCTGCCTGCACGTGCGGGTGCTCAGTGGCCGCAACGCCCACCACGTCGTGGAGGCGCAGTTCAAGGCGGTCGCCCGGGCGCTGCGGGACGCGGTGGCGCACGACGCCCGGGTCACCGGAGTGCCCTCGACCAAGGGCAGCCTGTAGGCCGTGGCCGCCCCCCGCGTCGTCGTCCTGGACCACGGGTCCGGGAACCTGCGCTCGGCCGAGCGGGCGCTGGCCAGGGCCGGCGCGGACGTCGTCGTCACGGCCGACCGCACCGCCGCCCTGGAGTGCGACGGGCTGGTCGTGCCGGGGGTGGGGGCCTTCGCCGCGTGCATGGCCGGGCTGCGAGCGCTCGACGGGCCCCGGGTGATCGACCGCAGGCTGGCCGGCGGCCGGCCGGTGCTCGGCATCTGCGTGGGCATGCAGGTCCTCTTCGCGGAGGGGGTCGAGCACGG
>JALOLN010000050.1 GCA_025455945.1 Actinomycetes bacterium | reverse complement strand
GTGCTCAGCCTCGCCGAGCTCGGCGTCGCCGAGTGGTTCTGGCGGCTGCGGACCTGCCCGTTCCGGTGGGCCGAGACGGCGACAGCGACCGGTCGGGTGCTGACCGGGTTCGACGTGTCGGCGATGACCGTGAAGGCGCCGGCGTTCGTCGTCCGGCGCGCCGACCTGCACCGCGCCCTCGTTGAGCAGCTGGACCCCTCGACGGTGACCCTGGGGACCCGGGCCACGCGGGTCGAGCAGACCGGCCGCGCCGCCACGGTGCGGTTCGCGGACGGCCGCGAGGTGACCGGCGACGTGGTCGTCGGCGCCGACGGGCTGCACTCCGTGGTCCGGGCCGGACTGGTGGGCGACGACCCGCCGCGGTACAGCGGGGAGACCTGCTACCGCGGGTTGGCGCGGTTCGCGGTGGCGGACGTCGGCATGCTGCGGGAGGTCCAGGCGCCGGGGCGGCGGTGTGCGGTCCACCCGATCGATGCGGGTCACGTGTACTGGTGGGCGACTCGCCGCAGCGCGCCCAGCGTCGTGGAGTCGGCGGACGAGCGCGCGGCAGTTCTGGAACGGCTCTTCGCCGGTTGGCGGTTCGGGTTCCCCGAGGCACTCGCGGCGACACCCGCGCCCGCCATCCTCAAGAACGACCTGTTCGACCGGCGTCCGCTTCGGCGCTGGTCGGCCGGCCGCGTCACGCTGCTCGGCGACGCGGCCCACCCGACGACTCCCAACCTGGGGCTGGGCGGCTGCCTGGCCATCGAGGACGCACTGGTCCTGGCCCGAGCGTTCGACGAGCACGGCGCCGACCCGGTCCGGGCTCTTCAGCAGTACGAGTCGGAGCGGCGTGACCGGACGGCGCAGGTCGTGCGGATGTCGCGCTGGTTCGGCCGGCTGGGGTCCCTGACCCACCCAGTCGCCGTCCGCGCCCGGGACCTGGCCACCGCGCTCACCCCGACCACCGTCACCGCCGCCGCCTTCGGCCGGGCCGTCACCTACGACCCGGGTCCGCTGCGGCGCCACGGGACGATGGACCCTGACTCACCGCCGGCAGCGACGTAGGCTGGGACCTCGCGTTGCGTACGAGAGGACCTGGATGGCGTCGCCCTGGCACAGTCCCCTGACCGGGGGCTCGCCACCGTCGACGCTGCCCGGGGGAGCCCGTGCCTCCGACGCGACTCCCTCACCTGTGACCGCGAACACCGGCTCCGGATTGGCACCATGACGACTCACCAGCCCCAGTACCCCGGCGTCCCTGCCGTCATCAACGGCAACGGCGCACTCGCCCATGTGATGCGGCACGTCTGCGGCGGCGTCATCGGCTACCCCATCACCCCCTCGACCGAGATCTCGGAGCTGTACGAGGCCGCCCGGGCCGAGGGCGGCGTCAACGTCTGGGGCAAGCACCCCTTCTTCTTCGAGCCCGAGGGTGAGCACTCGGCGCAGAGCGGTGCGCTGGGCGCGGCGCTGACGGGCGGGCAGTTCATCTCCAACGCGTCCTCCAGCCAGGGGATCCTCTACGCGATGGAGTCGCACTACGTCACCGTCGGCAAGAAGATCGGCGGCTTCGTGCTCCAGGTGGCCGCCCGGGTGGTGTCCAAGCACTCGCTGAACGTGATGGCCGGGCACGACGACGTCTACGCGCTGCTCTCGGCCGGCTACACGATCCTCTTCGGCTCGAACCCGCAGGAGGCTGCCGACCTCGCCGCGATCGCCTACCGCTCCTCCGCGCTGTCGCTGATCCCGGTGGCCAATGCGATGGACGGGTTCTCCACCAGCCACATGCTCAGCGAGGCGCTGCTCCCCGAGCCGGACCTGCTGCGCACGTACCTCGGTGACCCGTCTGGACGGATCAAGGCCCCGACGGTGGCCCAGGAGCTGCTCTTCGGCGCGAAGGGCCGCGTCTTCCAGCTCACCCAGTACCTCGAGCGGCACCGGGACGACTTCCGGCCCGAGGACCTCGCAGCGCTGGCAGCCCACCTCGAGGCCTCCGCCGACGCCGTCGAGCAGGACGGCGCCGGCGACCTGGTCGACACGACCCTGGCCTGGGTGCCCGAGGAGCTGCACGGGCAGTGGCGGCGGCAGTGGGTGAACGCCTTCGAGAAGGGGACCCGCCAGATGGTCCCGGCCCTGGTGGACGTCCACAACCCGGGGCTCACCGGGCCGGTGCAGAACCAGCCCGACTTCCAGGCCGGTGCTGTCGACCACCGCACACACTTCGCCAGCGCCGTACCCGCGCTGGTCCGGCAGTCGATGGCGGAGTACTCCGACCTCACCGGCCGGACGTACGCGCCGGTGCTGACCTACGACTGCGACGACGCCGACTACGTCATGGTCGGCCTCGGCTCGATCACCGACGACGTCCGGGCCGTGCTGCCGCACCTGCGTGAGCAGGGACTGAAGGTCGGCGTTGTCTCGGTCAAGCTGCTCCAGCCGTTCCCCGAGGCCGAGGTGGTCGCGGCGCTCGCGGGCGCCAAGGCCGTCACCGTGCTGGAGCGCTCCGACCAGACCGCGCTCACCAGCCTGGTGACCCAGGCGCTGTTCAAGGCGCGGGCCAACGCCGAGGGCGTCCAGTACGACGGCATCCCGGCCGTGGCGGCGACCCCCCGGCTGACGACAGCGATCTTCGGCCTCGGCGGCCACGACGTGCAGCCGCGGCACATCGTCGCGGCGTACCGCTCCATGGCCGACGGCGCCCTGGCCCCGCTGGTCTACCTGGGCTCGCAGTTCTTCGCCAAGAACCCCACCCCGCAGATGGCGCAGGTGCAGGCCCGGCTGCGCGAGGCCTACCCCGAGACCGAGCTCATGGCGCTGGAGACCGAGCCGAACCCGGTGCTCCTGCCCCCCGGCGCCCTGCGGATCCGCTTCCACTCCGTCGGCGGCTACGGCACGATCGCCACCGGGAAGCTGCTCACCGACATCCTCGCCGGCGTCCTGGGGATGCACTCGAAGTCGGCGCCGAAGTACGGCTCGGAGAAGAGCGGCGCGCCGACGAACTACTACATCACCCTCAGTCCCGAGCCGGTGCTCATCACCAACGCCGAGCTCGAGGACGTCGAGGTGGTCGTGTCACCCGACCACAAGGCGTTCATCCACACCAACCCGCTCAAGGGCCTGGTCAAGGGCGGCACCTTCGTCCTCCAGTCCGACCTGTCCCCGGAGGACGCCTGGCGGGACCTGCCCAAGTACGCCCGGCGGACGATCCGGGACAAGGAGATCCACTTCCTCGTCGTCGACGCGTTCAGCGTGGCCAAGCGGCACGCGCCGACCCCCGACCTCGAGACCCGGATGATGGGCATCGCGTTCATCGGCGCCGTGGTCGGGCACGTCAGCCGGGTCACCCACGGCGCCTCGGTCGACGACATCCTCGAGAAGGTCCGGGCCCAGATCGTCAAGAAGTTCGGCGGCAAGGGCGAGGCGGTCGTCGAGGGCAACATGGCGGTGATCCGCGAGGGGATCGAGGCGACCCGCGTCGTCGAGTACGACACGGCCTCGATGCGCGACCTCGACACCGAGTCCACCCCGGCCCTCACGCTGCACAGCGTCACTACCTCCGCCGCGATGTGCTCGACGGCGCTGTCGTCGCGTCCGAGTGCCCTGTTCGACCCGGCGTACTACGAGGACATCATCGCCCGGCCGTTCCGTGAGGGGACGATCAGCGAGGCGCCGGTCCTGCCGGGTGTCGGCCTCTTCATGCCCGCCGGCACCGCCGCCGCGAAGGACAAGGGGCTGTTCCGCCGGACCGTCCCCGAGTTCCACTACGACCTGTGCACCGGCTGCATGGAGTGCACCCTGGTCTGCCCGGACGCCGCCATCCCCAACACCGTCCACGAGATCCACGACCTGCTGCTCACCGCGATCGCGGAGATCGACGCGACCGAGGCTCAGCGCGAGACCCTGCGCAGGCTGGTCTACGGCCTGGCCGAGCGGGTCCGGGAGGTCTACCGGCAGGACAAGAACGCCCGGCCCTTCCACGAGGTGGTGGGAGAGGCCGTGCGGGCGCTCGACGTCGACCAACCCACGGCGGTGCGCAACCTGCAGGCCGTGGTGGCCCGGCTGGAGACGTACCCGGTTGCGCGCACCCGGCCGTTCTTCGACGCGATGGAGAAGTCCCAGCCCGGCACGGGTGGGCTGTTCGCGGCCACCATCGACCCCTGGAAGTGCACCGGCTGCCTCGAGTGCATCGAGGTCTGCGGGCCCGGCGCGCTCACCCCGCTCGACCAGGACGCCGACGTGCTGGCGTCGCTGCAGGACCGCTTCGAGTTCCTGAGCGCGCTGCCGCCGACGCCGAAGCGGTTCACCGAGGAGTCCCTCGGCCCGGACGGCGACCTCAAGCGGCTCATGCTGGACCGCCCCAACTTCTACTCCACCACCGGCGGGCACGGCGCGTGCCGTGGCTGCGGGGAGGTCACCGCGATCCGGCTGGTCATGGCGACCAGCCACGCCCTCGGCGAGGAGCGGCGCCGCGCGCACCTGCGCGAGCTGGACGGCCTGGTCACCCGGCTGCAGGCCAAGCTCACCGGGCTCGACGGCGAGGACCCCAGCCGGCGGGCACGGATCGAGTCGATCATCGCCACCCTGGAACGGCGGCTGTACCTGTACGAGGGCGGCCCCACCGGCAACGGGCCGGCGTCGACGGTCGTCGCCAACGCCACCGGCTGCAGCAGCGTGTACGCCTCGACCATGCCGTACAACTCCTACCTCGACCCCTGGGTGAACAGCCTGTTCCAGGACTCGCAGCCCCTGGCGAAGGGCATCTTCGAGGGCATCTCCGCCCAGACGGTCCCCGACGTCCGTGCCCTGCGCCTTGCCGAGCTCGAGCTCGCCGACACCTATGACCCCGCCGTGCACGACAAGCAGCTGCAGATGCTGTCCTGGGACCAGTTCACCCCCGAGGAGCTCGGGCTGCTGCCGACGGTCATGACCATCGGTGGCGACGGCGCCAGCTACGACATCGGCTTCGGCGCCATGTCGCGGGTGCTGGCCAGCGAGACGCCGATCAAGGTGCTCGTGCTCGACTCGGGTGCGTACTCCAACACCGGCGGTCAGGCGTCGACGTCGAGCTTCACCGGCCAGGACTCCGACCTCGCCCGGTTCGGCGGCGCCCACCGCGGCAAGCACGAGGCACGCAAGGAGCTCGGGCTGCTCGCCTCCTTCCACCCCAACGTGTTCGCCTGCGCCACGAGCACGGCGATGCACGGGCACTTCCTGTCCAGCACGATGGACTTCCTGGGCTACCCGTCGCCCGCCGTGATGGACGTCTACACCCCGTGCGGGTCCGAGCACGGCGTCTCGGAGTCCTCGTCGAACGCCCGGGCCCGGCTCGCCGTCGAGAGCCGGATGCACCCGCTCTTCGTCCACGACCCGCGCCGCGGGTCGACGCTGCGCGAGTGGTTCAGCCTGGACGGCAACCCCGACGTCGACAAGACCTGGACGACGAGCACGCTGGAGTACCTCGACGAGCAGGGCCAGGTGCAGCTGCTCAGCACGCCGCTGACCCCGGCGGAGTTCGCCCTCGGCGAGGTGCGGTTCAAGAAGCAGTTCCGGCGGCTCGCCCCCGACCTCGAGGACACCGCGCTGCCGATAGACGAGTACGTCGAGCTGCCGCTGGACCAGCGGGTCGGCCGGATGCCGTTCGTCTACGCCACCGACGAGGAGCGCCACCTCATCAAGGTGGCCTGCTCGGCGTCGATCGTGGCCCTGGTCGAGGACCGCCGCCGCTACTGGCAGACCCTGCAGTACCTGTCCGGCGTCCGCGAGGACCAGCTCACCGCGCTGCACCGCTCGGACTTCGAGGAGCTCAAGGCGCAGTACGAGCAGGCGATGCAGCAGCGGGAGAGCTCGCTGGACGACATCGCCCGGGCCATGACCGAGCTGGCGTCCTCGAGCCGGGCGCCGGTCGGCATCGGCGGGGTGGCCCCGACGGGGCTGTCCTCGACCGCCCCCGCGCCGGCTGCGGCGGGGGCCGGCGGAACCGCGGTCGCCGTCGCCACCGGGCCGGTCTACCTCGACCCCGCGGACGAGGCGCTGTGCACCGACTGCGGCACCTGCTACCAGGAGCTGCCGCAGTTCTTCGAGAAGGCGACGGTTGTCATCGACGGCGCCGCGAAGACGATCGCCCGGATGATCCCCGGTGCCGCCGAACGCGTCGAGGTCACGCCCGAGATCGCCAAGCGCATCGAACGGGTCCGCGCGACCTGTGACGCGGAGATCATCCGATGACCGGCCAGGAGGACCTGCACCGCTATCTCGAGGCCGCGGACTCCCTGGAGTCCAGCCAGGCTCAGGTCGAGACGCTGCAGCGGACCGAGTCGGTGGCGTCGTTCCACCACCAGATGGACCTGCTCCAGCGCCGGCTGCTGAGCGAGCCCCGGGCCTTCCGCGACCTGTTCATCTCCGAGGGCATGCAGGCGGTGGCCTGGGAGTTCCAGCAGCCCGAGCTCAGCCCGGAGTTCACCGCCACCCTGTGGGCGATGCTGGTTCGGGGGGACGACAGCAGCGCCGTCCTCATGCGCTTCCTGTGGGGCGTGCCGCTGGGCATGAAGCGCAAGTTCATCCGCGCGATCGACCAGCACCTGTCGGACCGCTACCCGATGTTCGACGGGCTGTCGGTCGACTGGCCCGCGGGCAACAGCATCCCGCCGTACATCCGCGGGCCGGAGGACCGGGCGCACGACTTCGGCCTGGTCAACCAGGGCTACCTGGGGTACCGGAACCTCGGCTACACCGCCGCCGAGGTCGACCTGTTCGTCTGGCTGGAGGCGCTGCGCGACAAGCAGTGCGAGGAGAAGCCGTGCGAGCTCGGCATCTTCCTCGCCGAGCACCGTGACCCCAAGGGCGGCTGCCCGGTCAAGATCCACATCCCGCAGGTGCTGGAGATGGTCGGCACGGGCCGGTTCCACGAGGCGCTCGAGCTCATCGAGTCCTGCAACCCGCTGCCCGACGTCACCGGACGGGTCTGCCCGCAGGAGCTGCAGTGCCAGGGGGTGTGCCTGCACAACAAGATGCCGATCGCCATCGGCCAGCTGGAGTGGTTCCTCCCCCAGCGCGAGAAGCTGCTCAACCCCGACGGTGACCAGCAGCGCTTCGCGGGGGTCCCCGACCCGTGGGAGGTGGCGGCCAAACCGCCGGTGGCGATCGTGGGCTCCGGGCCCTCGGGGCTGATCAACGCCTACCTGCTGGCGTCCGAGGGCTTCCCGGTCACGGTGTTCGAGGCCTTCCACGCGCTCGGCGGGGTGCTCCGCTACGGCATCCCCGAGTTCCGGCTGCCCAACGACCTCATCGACGACGTCGTCGGCAAGATCAAGCTGCTCGGCGGCCGCTTCGTCCAGAACTTCGTCGTCGGCAAGACCGCGACCCTGCAGGACCTTCGCGACGCGGGGTTCTGGAGGATCTTCGTCGGCTCGGGGGCGGGCCTGCCGCGGTTCATGAACGTGCCCGGCGAGCACCTGCTCAACGTCATGAGCGCCAACGAGTTCCTCACCCGGGTGAACCTCATGCAGGGTCTGCGGCCGGACTACGAGACCCCGCTGCCCGCGACCGAGGGCAAGCAGGTGCTGGTCATCGGCGGCGGCAACACCGCGATGGACGCCGCGCGCACCGCACGTCGGCTCGGCGGCCACGTGACGATCGTCTACCGGCGCACGCAGAAGGAGATGCCCGCCCGGGTCGAGGAGCTCGAGCACGCCCTCGAGGAGGGCATCGCGCTGCGCGAGCTGTGCTCGCCGTCGCAGTTCCTCGGCGACGACCGGACGCACTTCGTCACCGCAGCCAACCTCGACATCATGGAGCTCGGCGAGCCCGACGACTCCGGCCGGCGCCGTCCGGTACCCACCGGCCGCACCGAGGTCATGCCCGCCGACCTGGTGATCATGGCCCTCGGCAACGACCCCAACCCGATCATCAAGGACTCCGAGCCGCGCCTGCACACGACGAAGTGGGGCACGATCGACCTCGACCACCGGGGCTCGCAGGAGACCTCGCTGTCCGGCGTGTACACCGGCGGCGACGCCGCCCGCGGCGGGTCGACCGCGATCCTCGCCGCCGGTGACGGCAAGGCCGCGGCCCAGGAGATCCTCGGTGCGATCGACCTCGAGCCCGCGGTGATCCTCGCCATGGTGCACCGGGCCCGGGCGTACACCGAGCTGGGCATCACCGAGCAGCGGATCCTCGCCCGGTCCCACCTCGCCGACGGGATCGAGGAGTTCACCGTGCACTCGCCCCTGGTGGCACAGGCGGCGCAGGCCGGGCAGTTCGTCCGGGTGCTGCCCCGCCCCGACGGCGAGCTCATCCCGCTGACGCTGGCCGACTGGGACGCCGCGGCCGGCACGATCACCCTGGTCGTGCAGGGGGTCGGCACGAGCAGCATCGAGATCAACCAGATGGGGATCGGCGAGGCGTTCACCGGGATCGCCGGGCCGCTCGGCCGCCCCAGCGACATCCACCCGGTCGACGCCGATGCCACGGTGGTCTTCACGGCGGGTGGGCTGGGGCTGCCGCCGGTGTACCCGATCATGCGGGCGCACCTGCGGGCGGGCAACCACGTCACGCTCATCGCCGGCTTCCGCAGCCGCGACACGATGTTCTGGGCCGAGCCGCACGAGCGCGTCGGCCGGCTGCAGGCGGAGTACGGCGACCGGCTCGAGGTGATCTACGCGACCAATGACGGGTCGTTCGGCGTCCCGGGCTTCGTCACCGCCCCGCTGGAGGACCTGCTCGCCGGCAACCGGCGCGGCGAGGGCCGCCGGGTCGCCGAGGTGGTCACCATCGGGCCACCGCTGATGATGCGTGCGGTGAGCGACCTCAGCGGCGAGAACGGCGTCCCGTGCGTGGCCAGCCTCAACTCGATCATGGTCGACGCCACCGGGATGTGCGGAGCCTGCATGGTGCCGGTCGTCATCGACGGCAAGATGATCCGCAAGCACGCCTGCATCGACGGCCCTGAGATCGACTCGCACATCATCGACTGGGACAAGTTCCTGCCGCGGTTCGGGCAGTTCCGCGCGCAGGAGCAGGCCAGCCGCGCCGCGCACGGTCTCTGACCCCCGGTGCTCTTGCAGGCACTCGGTCTCAGCCACCGCTTCGGCGAACGGGAGGCCCTGGCGGGGGTCGACGTCACGGTTCGCCCGGGGGTGCTCACCGGCCTGCTCGGCCCGAACGGGGCCGGCAAGACGACCTTGATGCGCGTCGTCCTGGGGATCATCGAGCCGGATGCGGGGCAGGTGCTCCTCGACGGTCGCCCGGTGGCGTTCGCGGACCGCCAGCGGTGGGGCTACATGCCCCAGGAGCGTGGTCTCTACCCGCAGATGCCCGCCGGCCGGCAGCTGGTCTACCTGGCCCGGCTGCACGGCCTGAGTCCGGCGGAGGCCGAGGCCCGGGCCCGCGCCCTGCTGGCCGAGCTGGGCCTGGGGGAGCGGTGGGCCGAGCGCACCGAGCGGCTCTCCGGCGGACTGCAGCAGCGCCTCCAGCTCGGCGCCGCACTCGTGCACGACCCGGACGTGATCGTCCTCGACGAGCCGTTCGCCGGCCTGGATCCGGTGGCCGTCGAGGAGCTGTCCCAGTCGCTGCGCGAGCGGGTCCGCGCGGGACGCACCGTGGTGCTGTCCAGCCACCAGCTCGACCTCGTGCAGGACCTGTGCGAGGAGATCGTGATGATCGACCACGGCCGCACCGTGCTGACGGGGCGGGTGGACCGGCTGCGCGCGTCGAGCGGGCGACGGCAGCTGCGACTCGGCCTGGCCCCGGGCACCCCGCGCGACTGGCTGACCGCCTTCCCCGCGGTGGAGGTGGTCGCCGACCAGGCCGACGCCCTGCGCCTGGACCTGCCGCCCGGCACGGACGCCCTGGCCGTGCTCGACGCGGCCCGTGCTGCGGGTTCGGTGATCGACTTCGGCCTGGACCTGCCGACCTTGTCCCAGCTGTTCCTGGCCGCCGTGGGTGACGCGGTGCCCGGTGGCGCAGGACCGGACGCGTGACCGTGACCTCCGTGGGGGAGGGCACCCGACTGGTCGCCGGTCGGGCGGTGGCCGAGGCCCTGGCCTCGCGGTCATGGCGCGTGGTGACCGCCGTGCTGCTGCTCATCGGCCTGGCGGTGGTCATCGTCCCCCGGCTGGTCGGGGACCAGCAGCCCAGCTACACGCTCGCCACGGTGGGAGATGCCCCGACCGCGCTGCTGGACCAGCTCCAGGCGGCGGCCCGGGTGGGCGCCTTCGACGTCACGAGCACGACGGTCGTGGACGCCGAGGCGGCCGAGCGGGCGGTCCGGGACGGCCGGGCCGACGCCGCCCTGACCGGCATCGGCCCCGGGAGCACGCTCTACGTCGCAGCCAACGGGGGCGGCACCTTCCCGGCCCTGGTCACCCAGGCGGCACTCGCCCTGAGCATCACCGACCAGCTCACCGCGGCCGGCCTCAGCGCACAGCAGGTCGCAGCCATCCAGGCCACCGCACCGCCGGAGCAGGTGCCGGTGGGCCGGGTCGCCGACGAGGGGCGGGCCGGCGTCGGCTTCGTGGTCGGCATCGTCCTCTACCTGGCCCTGATCCTGACCGGGACCGCCATCGCCACGGCGGTGGCCACCGAGAAGTCGACCCGGATCTCCGAGGTGCTGCTGGCCGTGCTGCGACCCGCTCAGCTCCTCGTGGGGACCGTCTTGGGGGTCGGGCTGCTCGGGCTGGTGCAGGTGGCCGCGCTGGCCGTGCCGGCGGCGGTCGGGCTGGCCACCGGCGACGCCCTGGACCTGCCCCCGGCGGCGACCACCGACGTCCTCCTCGGGATCGCCTGGTTCGTGCTCGGCATGGCGCTCTACGCCTTCGTGTTCGCGGCCCTGGGCACGCTCGTGGAGAAGCCCTCGGAGGTGGGGTCGGCCACGCTGCCGGCCAACGCCGTGCTCATCGGGTCCTACCTGCTCGCGGTGACGGTGACGGTCCAGGACCCGAACTCGTGGGTCTCCACGGCCGCGTCGCTGTTCCCGCTGAGTGCACCGGTGGTGATGCCGCTGCGCTGGGCGTCCGGTCTCGTGCCGGGGTGGCAGCTCGCCGCGGCCATGGTCCTCACCGCCGCTGCTGCCGGGTGGCTGGCGCTCGCCGCCGCACGGGTGTACGCCCGCGGGCTGGCCCGGTCGGGCCGGCGCGTGGGCCTGCGCGAGGTGCTGTCACGATGAGACAGCTCGCGCCCCGCCCGTCCCGGACCGGGACGTGGGCCGTCTTCGACACCCAGGAGGTGCCATGACCGGACGTCGCGCCGTGGGACTGGTGGGGGTCCCCTTCGTCTGGCTCGGCATGGTCGCGGCCATCTCCTTGCTCGAGGCCCCGCTGAAGTTCCAGGCGGAGGGGGTCTCCCGCACCGAGGCCCTGGCGGTCGGGCAGCTGGTCTTCCCCGCGCTCAACGCGGTTGAGGTGGTCTGGGCGGTGACCCTGCTGGTGCTGCTGTGGCCGGTCCGCCGGGCGACCGAGCTGGCCCGCGTGTGGCGGCTCGCGCTCGCGACGGTCGGCATCCTGCTCGTCCAGGTCGCTGTGGTGCGTCCGGTGCTGCACACCAGCACGGTGGCGGTCATCGCCGGGGAGTCCGAGGGTGGGTCCTCCTGGCACGTCGTCTACATCGCCCTCGAGGGCGTGAAGCTCCTCCTGCTGCTCGTCGTGGCCGTCGTCATGGTGCGGGGGGTGCTGGCGGCCGCCCGCAGCCGGACGCCCGCGGACCGCGAG
>JALOLN010000215.1 GCA_025455945.1 Actinomycetes bacterium | reverse complement strand
CCGAGAGCCCGGTCTGCTCGTCGTGCTGCCACCACCGGCGAGGTCCGGGCGCTCACCGTCCTGCCGCCACGGCATCGGTGCCGGACCGGCCCTGGACACTGTGTTCGGGCCTGCGGCAGCGGCGGGTGGACCGGGAAGAAGCTCAGGGGTGTTTCAGGCGGCGAGCAATCCCAGCAGCGGTAGCGCGACGAGGACCACCACGAGAACCGAACTGGCGGCAAGCGCCCCCCAACCGATCGGCCCAGCGTGATCGCGCACTGCGCGAATGCCGTACAGGACCCCGACGAGCAGTGGGGATGCGAGCACGGCGAGCACAACCAACGCGGCCGCCCACCCCTTGATCCCCGCGGTCATCAGCAGTTCGCCGTCAGGTACGTCGAGCCACGCCATCGCGGCGTAGCCCAGGACTGTGGCAGCCACCATGCTGAGGACCACGGCGGGCAGCATCCACAATGACAGGATCGCCTCTCGTCGCCCATGCGTCGACGTGGCAGGGGTGCTGGGAGGGGCGGTAGGAATCGACACTCAGACCACACCCCATCATGCTTCGCAACGGCTGCACTCCACCCGATCCAAGCCACCTTCAGCACACTCCGTTGACGCGGACCTCGCCAGGGACCAAAGGCTTGAGTGGGGCAGACGATGGGCGATCTAACTTGCTGTCGTGGCAGACGGTGAACGTGCCATCCGCGCCCGGGATCCCAGTGTCAGTCTGAGCCGTTTCCGCTGGTCAAGCGCCGCGCGCGGCTCGGCTGGACCCTCGGCGGCTCGCCAGGCATCTTCGGGTAGTTCGGCGGGTACGGCAGGTCGCCGAGCCCACGGTCCC
This sequence comes from Actinomycetes bacterium, assembly GCA_025455945.1. Taxonomy (GTDB): domain Bacteria; phylum Actinomycetota; class Actinomycetes; order Prado026; family Prado026; genus Prado026. The sequence continues at coordinate 3,079 of JALOLN010000215.1, read as the reverse complement.
GCTCGTCGCGGGCGAACCACTCCAGCAGTGGGCTGATGTCGTGCGCGACGTCGTCGATCCCCGCATGCAGGTCGCCCACTGATGCGAAGCGGGCCGGCATCGAGACGAGGGTGAAGTCGGCGGTCTCGACGTCCGGCAGCTCGGCCCACGTCACGGGTGCCGAGACGCAGCCGTCGGCCCGCTTGCGCGCGCTGTAGGCCGAGGCGATCGTCCGGTCACGGGCGTTCTGGTTGTAGTCGATGAACACCCGCTGGCCGCGCTCCTCCTTCCACCACTTCGTCGTCACCTCCATCGGTGCGCGCCGCTCGACCTCGCGGGCGAAACCGATGGCCGCCTGCCTGACCTCGGTGAAGGTCCAGCGCGGCTCGATGCGGACGTAGACGTGGATGCCGCGGTTGCCGCTGGTCTTGGGGAAAGCGGCGAAGCCGAGCTCGTCAAGCACCTCCCGCACCAGCGTCGTCGCGAGCCGGCGGGCGTCGGCGAACCCGGTGCCGGGCTGCGGGTCGAGGTCGATGCGCAGCTCGTCCGGGTGGTCGACGTCCGTGCACCGGGCGTGCCAGGGGTGGAAAGTCACCGTGCCAAGGTTGGCCGCCCAGGCGACGTCCGCGGCCCCCTGGACGGCGAGGGCGTCGGCGTGCCTGCCCGATGGGAAGGACACCCGGCAGGTCCGCAGCCAGTCCGGGGCGTGCGACGGCAGGCGCTTCTGGTAGATCTCCTCCCCCTCGACTCCGTCCGGGAATCGCTGCAGGTACGTCGGCCGGTTGCGCAGGGCGCGCACGACGCCGTCCGCGACCGCCACGTAGTACTCGACGAGGTGCCGCTTGGTCCCCGCGGCCGGGCCGAGCCCGGGGAAGTAGACCTTGTCGGGGTTGGTCACCTTGACCAGCTGCTCCCCCACCGGGATCTCCACGAACGGCGCGGCCATGCGCGCGACGCTACATCGACGTACGGTCCTCCCATGGCAGACAAGGTCGTCAGGTCCGAGGACGAGTGGCGCGCGGCGCTGACCCGCGAGGAGTACCACGTGCTGCGCGAGGCCGGCACCGAGCGGCCCTTCACCGGGGAGTACACCGACACCGAGACGGTCGGCGTCTACCGCTGCCGGGCCTGTGGCGCGGAGCTGTTCCGGTCGGAGACGAAGTTCCACAGCGGCTGCGGCTGGCCGTCGTTCTACGCCCCGACCGCGGGCGACGCCGTCGTGCTGCTCGACGACCACTCCCTGGGTCGGCACCGGGTGGAGGTGCGCTGCGCGCGCTGCGACAGCCACCTCGGACACGTCTTCGAGGGCGAGGGGTACGCGGTGCCCACCGACCAGCGCTGGTGCATCAACTCGGTCTCGCTCCGGCTCGAGCCGCGCGGCGAGTAGCGCCCGTCCGGATCACCGCACGGGCAGCGCCTTGCCGGGGTTGAGGATCCCGAGCGGGTCCAAGGCCGCCTTGACCGCTGCGTGCACCACGGCCGCGGTCGGGTCGAGCTCCGCCGTCAGGGCACGACGCTTGAGCAGCCCCACCCCGTGCTCGCCCGTGACGGTGCCACCGAGGTCCAGCGCCACGTCGAGGACGTCGTCGAACGCCGCGAGGGCGCGCTGCTCGGCGGCGGCGTCCCCGTGCGGGTACACGATCGTCGGGTGCAGGTTGCCGTCGCCGGCGTGCCCGAAGGTGCCGATGACGACGTCCCGCGCGGCGGCCACGTCGGCGACCCGGGCGACGGCCTCGGCCAGCTGTGACCGGGGCACGGCCACGTCGTCGAGCAGCCAGGCCCCCAGCGCCTCCAGCGCGTGGATGACGGTGCGCCGGGCCTGCAGCAGCGCGTCGGCCTGCTCGGCGTCCTCCGACCGGTAGCCGTCTGTCGCGCCGGCCCGGAGTGCCTCGGCGAGGATCAGGTCACCCTCGGTGGCACCGGCGACACCCGGCAGGTCGCTCTGGGCGACGAGCAGGGCGGCCGCTGTGGTGTCCAGGCCCATCGGCCGGAACGCCTCGACGGCGCGCAGGCAGGTCCGGTCCATGAGCTCGAGGAGGGCGGGCGTCGTCCGCCGCATGATCGCCTCGACCGCGCGGCCGGCGGAGGGCAGGTCCGCGAACGTGGCGACCACGGTGGTGGGCGGTGGCGGGAGCGGCCGCAGCCGCAGGGTGGCCTCGGTGACGACGGCGAGGGTGCCCTCGCTGCCGACGACGAGGCCGGTGAGGTCGTAGCCCGCGACGCCCTTGACCGTGCGCCGGCCGAGTCGGGCGGTCCGCCCGTCCGCCAGCACGACCTCCAGGCCGAGGACGGAGTCGCGCGTCACGCCATACTTGACGCAGCACAGGCCGCCGGCATTGGTGCTGACGTTGCCGCCGATCGTGCAGGTGTCCTTGGACGCCGGGTCGGGGGCGTACCAGAGGCCGTGCCCGCGGACGTGGTCCCGCAGCTCCTGGTTGACGACGCCCGGCTCGACCCGTGCGTAGCCGTTGCCCTCATGCACCTCGCGGACGGCGGTCATCCGCTGGAGAGAGAGGACGAGGCAGCCGTCGACGGCGTTGGCACCACCGGACAGTCCGGTTCCCGCGCCGCGCGGGACGACGGGAACCCGGTGGGCGTACGCGGCAGCCAGCACGGCGGCGACCTCCTCCGTCGTCCGGGGAAGGACGGCAGCCAACGGGGTCCCTGTCGGCGTCCCGGTCGAGGTGTCCGTCCGGTAGGACGCCAGACGGTCGGGGTCGGTGACCACAGCGCCATCGGGCAGGACAGCGGCCAGCCGGGCCAGGACGGCGTCCGCCGCGCTCACCCCCGCACCCTAGTGCCCCCTTGCATCAAGGGTCCCTTGATGCCAATAGATCGAGGTCTGGCGCCCATCACGGGTGAGCCCGGCGCCTGGCGCCCGGGGATGAAGGGCGCCGAAGGGCGGTCTATTCGCCACACGGGTCCCTTGATGCGGAAAGGGTGGGTGGGGAGGTGCCTATGGGAGGGCGGCGACGAGGTCCGTGACGGGACGGCGCCGGCCGGTGTAGAACGGCAGCTCCTCGCGCACGTGCAGCCGAGCCCGGGACGCCCGCAGGTCGCGCATGAGGTCGACGATGCGGTGCAGCTCGTCGGACTCGAA
>JALOLN010000214.1 GCA_025455945.1 Actinomycetes bacterium | reverse complement strand
GCTCGAGGGCTGCGTCACCTGCCTGTCCGTCCGGCTGCGCCAGCCGCCCGGATGACCACGGCCTTCGCCGCCGCGGTCGCCCGGGTCCGGCGCGGCGAGATCTCCGCGGACGCCGCCGCCGCCGAGCTGCTCGCGCAGCTCACCGACCCGGAACGGCTGGGCCTGCTGGACGGCGACGTCACGGTGTGGCACGGCCTCGTCGACATGGCCCGCCACGGGTACAACCGGGAGCCCGTCGTCGCGGGCGCGGTCGAGCGGTTGGGCATCCCCGGGATCCGGTTCACCGACGGCCCTCGGGGCGTGGTCATCGGCCACTCGACGTGCTTCCCCGTCGCCCTGGCCCGCGGTGCCAGCTGGGACCCGGCCCTCGAGACGGAGGTGGGCCGGGCCATGGGGCGGGAGGCCCGCGCCCAGGGGGCGAACCTCTTCGCCGGCGTGTGCGTCAATCTCCTGCGACACCCGGCCTGGGGCCGGGCCCAGGAGACCTACGGCGAGGACCCGGTGCTCGTCGGGCAGATGGGTGCCGCGCTGACCCAGGGCGTCCGCGAGCAGGTGATGGCCTGCGTGAAGCACTTCGCGCTCAACTCCATCGAGAACTCCCGGTTCGCCGTCGACGTCGTGGTCGACGACGACGTGCTGCACGAGGTCTACCTGCCGCACTTCCGCACCGTCGTCGAGGCCGGCGCCGACGCGGTCATGAGCGCCTACAACTCGGTCAACGGCGAGTGGGCCGGGCAGCACCGGACGCTGCTCACCGACGTCCTGCGCGGCGAGTGGGGCTTCACCGGCTTCGTCATGTCTGACTTCGTCTTCGGCCTGCGGGACGCGGTGCGCTCCCTGACCGCGGGCCTCGACCTCGAGATGCCCTACCGGCAGCAGCGGGCTCACGACCTGCCGGGGGCGCTGGCGTCGGGCCGGCTGGCCCGGGCCGACGTCGACCGGGCCGGCCGGCGCCTGCTCGCGACCCAGTTGCGCCACCAGGCGTGCCTGGGCCCGGCGCCGTCCGCGGACGTCGTCGCCGGCGCCGACCACCGGGCCCTCGCCCGGCGGGCGGCCGCAGCCGGCATGGTCCTGCTGCGCAACGAGGCCGTGGCGGGGCAGACGGCACCGCTCCTGCCGCTGGACCCGACTGCGCTGCGCCGGGTGGCCGTGCTCGGCCCGCTGTCCGATGCGGCCACCATGGGCGACACCGGCTCCTCGCTGGTGCGCCCACCCGCCAGCTGCGGCCCGCTGCAGGGACTGCGCGAGGCGCTGCCCGGTGTCACCGTGCACCAGCACGACGGCGCGGACGTCGCCGCGGCCACCCGGCTCGCCGCCGCTGCCGACGTCGCCGTGGTCGTCGTGGGCAGCACGAGCCGTGACGAGGGCGAGGCGCTGCTGGCCTTCGACGGCGACACCCTCGCCCTCCTGGGCGGACCCACCCGGTGGCGCCCGGTGCGCGCCGCGGTGCCGTGGCTGCTGCACCAGGTCGGCGCCCGAGGGGGGCGGGCGGGCGGTGACCGCGCCCGGCTCACCCTGCGCGACCGGGACGAGGCACTCGTCCGGGCCGTGGCGGCCACGAACCCGCGCACCGTCGTCGTGGTCGTCGGCACCGTCGTCGTCATGGAGCGCTGGCGCCACGACGTGCCGGCGGTCCTGCTGTCCTGGTACGCGGGCATGGAGGGCGGCCGGGCGCTGGCGGACGTCCTCACCGGCGCCGCGGAGCCCGGGGGCCGGTTGCCGGTGGCCGTCCCGACGGACGAGGCGCACCTGCCGTTCTTCCAGCCCGTGATCCGCCGGATCCGGTACGACCGCTGGTGGGGGCAGCGCAAGCTCGACCGCGACGGTCGCCCGGCGGCCTACCCGCTGGGGTTCGGGCTCGGCTACACCACCTGCACCCTCACCGACCTGACGGTCGACCCGGCCCCGGCCGGCGGCGCCGCCGGCGACCTGGGGACCGTGGCGGCGGCGGTCACGGTGCAGAACACGGGGTCCCGCGCCGGGAGCACCGTCGTCCAGCTCTACGCCGTCCGGGACGACCCCGCCCTGGCCGACCGGCCGCTGCGGCAGCTGCTGGGCTTCGTCCGCGTGCACCTGGGCCCGGGCGAGCGGCGCCGGGTGCAGGTCACCGGCTCGCTGCGCCCGCTGGCTCGGCGCGACCCGGCCACCCGGACGTGGGGGACCGTGCCGGGGCGCTACCGGCTCGAGGCCGCCCAGCACAGCGGGGACCCGGCCGCGGCCAGTACCGGCCTGCTGCTCCCGTAGGCGCGGGCCGTTCGGCCCTGGCCGCGGCGTCAGGACCCCCCACGATGAGGAGGTAGAGGTCCGGGACGGGCCGTCGTCGATCGTTCGGGGGCGCGGATGAACCTGGAGAAGGTCATCTTCGGCTTCTTCGTGCTGCTCGCCGCCACCCTCAACTTCGGGTTCGTCATCGGCGACATCGCCGACCCCGAGCTGCACAACATCTACGAGCTGTTCGCCGCCATCGTGGTCAACCTCATCGCGACCGTGCTGAAGTTCGGGGACCGCACCCAGATCGGTGCGGTGCACCTGGCCACCAGCCTGGTCGCGGACCTGCAGCTGATCGCGGCGGCGACGGTCTGGTCGTACGCCTCCCAGGTCTCCTCCCTCGGCGTCGACGCCGAGGCCATGTCGAGCGTGGTCTCCCTCGCGGCCGGCGCGCTCTTCGCCAACGTCGTGTCGGTGATCCTGCTGGTGGCCGAGACGATGTCCTTCCAGCGGCGGTAGCACCCATGGCGAACCCGCTGCTCGCCTTCTGGCACCGGCTGTTCGTCGTGCGCCCGGCTGTGGAGCCGGTGTCCCGGCGGCGGGTGGACCTCACCGGCGACACCCAGGCGTCGAGCACGATCTTCCTCATCCTGCGCCGGATGCGGACCCCGCTGGTCGCGCTCATCGTCGTCTTCGCGGTGAGCGTCCTCGGGCTGACCCTGATCCCGGGCCAGGACGCGAACGGGCAGCCGTGGCGGATGACGTTCTTCGACGCCCTGTACTTCATGAGCTACACGGCTACGACGATCGGGTTCGGGGAGATCCCCTACACGTTCAGCGTCGCGCAGCGGATGTGGGTGACGGCCTCGATCTACCTCGCCGTCGTGGGCTGGGCGTACGCCGTGGGGTACCTGCTCGCGCTGCTGCAGGACCGCGGCTTCCGCCAGGCCCTGGCCACGCAGCGCTTCGGCCGGCAGGTCGGGCACCTGCGCGAGCCCTTCCTCCTCATGGCCGGGTACGGCCGGACGGGCAGCCTGGTCGGTCGGTCACTCGACGCGACCGGCCAGCGGTTCACCGTCATCGACCTCCTCCCCGACCGCATCGACGCCCTCGACCTGGAGTCCTACCGGGCCGACGTCCCCGGGCTCGCGGCGGACGCCGGGATGCCCACGCACCTGGCGCTCGGAGGACTCAACAGCCCGCGCTGCCGCGGCGTCCTCGCGTTGACGAACGACGACGAGGCCAACCTCGCCGTGGTGATGTCCACCGCGATGCTGCGGCCGGACCTGCCGGTGATCGCGCGCGCCCTCTCTCCCGGCGTCGCCCGGCGGATGCGCGCGTTCGGCTCCCCGCTCGTGGTCAACCCCTACGACGACTTCGGCGACCAGCTCCGCGTCGCCCTCCGGGCACCGGCCACCTACCAGCTCACGCAGTGGCTGACCAGCCCCCCGGGCACCGACCTGCCGGAGCGCCGCGAGCCGCCCCCGCGCGGCCGCTGGGTGGTGGCCGCCGACACCCGGTTCGGTCGGGAGGTCATGGCGGACCTGCGTGCCGACAACCTGCCGGTCTCCGTCGTCGAGGTCGGGCCTCCGTCCGACGACGACGACCTCGACGCTCTGATCGGGCCGGAGGTCGCCGGCGCCGCCGGGTTCGTCGCGGGCGCCGACGACGACCTGGTCAACCTCGCCACCATCGGGGCCGCTCGCCGCACCGCCCCGGGT
>JALOLN010000049.1 GCA_025455945.1 Actinomycetes bacterium | reverse complement strand
CGGACCTCCGCCGGGGGCACGTTGTCGTACGGCGAGTAGGCCAGCATCCAGCGGAAGTCCTCGGGCCGGCGCGGGTCGCCCCACTCGGTCCACTCCTGCGCGGTCAGCGGCAGGCTCTCGTCGAGCATGGTCGTCACCACGTCGACGAAGGGCACCTCGGCGACGACGCCGGCCCAGCGCTGGGGGGCCTGCGAGTAGGCCGCGCCCATGAGCAGGCCGCCGGCCGACAGCCCCCGGCAGACGATCCGGCCACCGTCCACCACACCGTCCGCGAGCGCGTCGGCGACGTCGACGAAGTCGGAGAACGTGTGCTGCTTGTGCTGCAGCCGGCCGCCGAGCCACCAGCGACGGCCCTGCTCCCCCCCGCCACGGACGTGGGCGTGGGCGAAGACCACCCCGCGGTCCAGCAGCGACGGCAGGGCGGGGTCGAAGGCCGGCTCGTCGGACCACTCGTAGGCGCCGTAACCGTAGAGCAGGCACGGGGCGGTGCCGTCCAGCGGCACGTCGGCCCGGTGCACGAGGGTGACCGGGACCTGCGCCCCGTCGCGCGCGGTCACCGCGCGCCGCTCGCTGACGTACCGAGGGCGCTCGTAGCCGGGCACCTCCTGGCGACGGCGCAGGGTGCGCTCCCCCGTCGCCAGGTCGACGTCGAACCAGGCGGACGGCTCGGAATACGACTCCACGGCCACCAGGACGGACCCGACGTCGTACTCCTCGTTGCGGTCCAGCCGGATCGTCCCGGCCGGGACCCCCGGGTGGACGTCGACGGCGGTCTCGGTGCCGTCACGGCGCACCACGCGCAGCAGCGGCGACCCGTCACGGCGCAGCCCGAGGACGACGTGGTCGGCGAAGACGTCCACCGTGCCGAGCCGCTCCTCGGGGTGCTCGCCGACCAGCTCGGCCCAGGAGTCGCGGCCGGGGCTGTCCACCGTGCAGCGGACCAGCCGGAACTCCCGGGCACCGTCGTTGGTGACGAGGAGCAGCTCGTCGCCGTCCGGGCGCGGCGCATGCGCCACCCGGTACTCGATGCCGGTGCGCCGCGGCTCGACGAGGGTCGGCGGCTGCTCGGGCCGGTCGGCGGGTACGAACCACACCTCGGTGGTGTCCCGCGCCACCAGCTCGACGACGACCAGTCCGCCGGACCGCGACGCGTGCAGCGTGACCTCGAACGCGTCGTCGTCCTCCTGCAGCACCAGGACGTCGTCGGCCGACGGGGTCCCGAGCCGGTGCCGCCAGACCTGGTACGGCCGGTACAGCGCGTCGTGCACGACGTAGAAGAAGGTGCCGGAGTCGGCCGACCAGGCCGCGCCGTAGTAGGTCCGCGGCACCCGGTCGGGCAGGTCGGCCCCTGTCGCGAGGTCACGGAAGGCCAGCGCGTAGACCTCGTCGCCGGTGCGGTCGCAGGAGTACGCCAGCACCCGACCGTCCGGGCTCGGCTCGCAGACGCCGAGGGCGACGTACGCGGACCCGTCGGCCAGCTCGTTCTCGTCGAGGAGCACCTCCGGGTCGGCCGCGGGGCCGTCCCACGGCCGGCGCAGGAGCTGCTCGTACTCCTGGCCCGCGACAGTCCGGGTGCTGTAGGCGTAACCACCGCGCCGCCAGGCGACCGACTCCTCGGCCGGGAGCACCCGACCCACCATCTCCGCCGTGAGGGTCCGGCGCAGCGGCTCCGTGGCGGCCACCTGCGCGTCGTAGTAGGCGCGCTCGGCCGCCAGGTACGCCCGGGTCGCCGGCCGGTCGAGGTCGCGCAGCCAGGCGTACTCGTCGGTGCGCGCGACGCCGTGCAGCTCGTGCACGACCGGCTCCGCAGCGGCGGCCGGCGGCCCAGGGTTGGTCACAGAGCGGCAACATAGCGCGCCACCGCCTCCGCAGCCCGCGGCTTGCCCCCACAATGCCTGTCACACCCGAGAACCGCGGAGGACCGCCCATGACCCCGTCCCGCGTCCGACGGCTCGTCGTCACGCTGGCTGCCGCCGTGCTGGCCCTGGCTCCCGCCACGGCGGCTGCGGCCGAGACCGCCTCGCCCGCGCCGGCAGGCAGCGGCACGACCTTCACCGTCGGCATCCTGCAGGACATCACCTCGGTGAACCCGTTCACGGTCAGCCTCATCGAGGACTACGAGATGATCGGGCTGATGTACGACTCGCTCGTCGGGTACAGCGCGACGGACTTCTCCCCGGTGCCCCGGCTCGCCGAGTCGTGGGAGGAGAGCGACGACCAGAAGACCTGGACCTACAAGATCCGCTCCGGCGTGACGTGGTCGGACGGTGTCCCGCTCACCGCCAAGGACGCCGCGTACACGTTCAACCGGATCATCAACGGCGACACCGAGCAGACAAACTTCAGCACCTACGTGGCCAACATCGCCAAGGCCGAGGCCCCCGACGACACCACGCTCGTCCTGACCGTCACCCAGCCGAACCCGCTCATGACCCGGCTGGCGGTGCCGATCCTGCCGCAGCACGTGTGGGAGGAGATCGACGGGGAGGAGGTCTCGACCTACGACAACCTGCCGCCGGACGGCGCCGTCGGCTCCGGCCCCTTCCGCCTGGTGGAGTACCGCACCGGCCAGTTCGTCCGTTTCACGACGAACAAGGACTACTACGACCAGCCCGCGACCATCGACGAGCTGGTGTTCCGGATCTTCACCAACGAGGACGCCGCCGTGCAGGCCCTGCAGAAGGGCGAGATCGACTTCCTCGACAACCTCACTGCCAACCCGTTCATCGCCCTGGAGGGCGCCGAGGGCATCACCCGGGTGTCAGCGGTGTCCGACGGCTTCAGCGAGATCGCCTTCAACGTCGGGGCCGCGACCGTCGACGGCACGCCGATCGGCGACGGGCACCCGGCGCTGAAGGACCCGAAGTTCCGGGCCGCGGTGGCGCACGCGATCGACAAGGACACCCTGCTCGCCAAGGTCGCCCGGGGCTTCGGCGCGGCCGGCAGCACGGTCATTCCGCCGCTGTACACCGATCACCTCGAGGTCCCCGAGGAGGAGGCCTACCCGTTCGACATCGCCAAGGCCAACGAGCTGCTCGACGCCGCGGGCTACCGGCGCGGCACCGACGGCATCCGCACCATGCCCGACGGCAGCAACCCGCTCAAGGGGCTGCGCCTGTTCGCCCGGCAGGAGAGCCCGAGCTCCACGCAGACCGCGCAGTTCGTCGTGGGCTGGCTCAAGCAGCTCGGCATCGACGTGACAGTCCAGGTCACCGACGAGGACAACCTCGGCACGGTCGTCGCCAACGGCGAGTTCGACATGTTCGAGTGGGGCTGGGGCGTCGAGCCCGACCCCAGCTTCCAGCTCGGGGTGTTCACCTGCGACGCCCGCAGCACCAAGGACGGCGACACGATCTCCGCGGGGCTGTCGGACTCGTTCTACTGCAACCCGGAGTACGACCGGCTGTACGCCGAGCAGGGCCGGGAGACCGACCCGGAGCGGCGGACCGAGATCGTCAAGCAGATGCAGCAGATCCTCTACACCGACGCCCCGTACGTCCTGACCACCTACGACAACCGGCTGCAGGCCTACCGCAGCGACAGGTGGGAGGGCTTCGTCAAGCAGCCGGCGGAGACCGGGTGGGTGCTGTTCACCTACGGCACGTACTCCTACCGCAACATCCGTCCGGTGTCGGCCGAGGGCTCCGACGACGACGGTGGCCTGTCGACCGGCGCGGTCGTGGCCATCGGCGCAGGCGTCATCGCGGCGCTGGCCGTCGGTGGCGTCGTCGTGGCCCGCCGGCGCAGCGCCGCCGCCGAGGACCGCGAGTAGCCGGTGCCGGTCACCGTCCAGACCGCCCCCGTCGGCCGCACGGCCGACGGGGGCGGGCCACGCGTCCGCTCCGGGACGTGGCGCTACGTCGGGGGAAAGGCCCTCGGGGCGCTCGGCAGCCTCGCGTTCATCCTCACGTTCAACTTCTTCCTGTTCCGGGTGCTGCCCGGCGACCCGGCCCGCAACCTCACCCGGAACCGCAAGATCCCGCCCGAGCAGGTGGCCGCCCTGCGTGAGTCGTGGGGGCTCGACGAGCCGCTGCTGCAGCAGTTCCTCCTCTACCTCAAGGCACTGCTGAACGGCGACCTCGGCATCTCGTACAAGTTCCGGCTGCCGGTCGCCGACGTCATCGCCGACCGGGTCTGGCCCACTCTGGTCCTCGTCGGCACCGGGACGCTCATCGCCACGGTCGTCGGGCTGTGGATCGGCATCAAGTCCGGCTGGAACCGCGGCAGCAGGTTCGACAAGGTGACCACCGGCAGCACCCTGACCGTCTACGCGATGCCGGAGTGGTGGCTCGGCCTGATCCTGCTGGCCGTCTTCGCCGTGGGGATCGGTCCCCTGCCGGGCGTCTTCCCCACCGGTGGACTGATCTCCCCGGGCGTGGACCCCTGGTCGCTCGAGGGGATCCTGGACATGGCCTGGCACCTCGTCCTGCCGGTCACGACGCTGGCCCTGGCCTACCTCGCCGAGTACGCCCTCATCATGCGGTCCAGCCTGCTCGACGAGATGGGTGAGGACTACCTGCTCACCGCACGGGCCAAGGGGCTGCGCGACGACCTGGTCCGGCGTCGGCACGCGGTGCCCAACGCCCTGCTGCCGGCGGTGACCCTGGTCGCGCTCAACATCGGCTTCGTGGTGTCCGGCGCGATCACCATCGAGACGGTCTTCTCCATCCCCGGGCTCGGGCTGCTCACCTACGAGGCCCTGCGGGTGCCCGACTACCCGCTGCTCCAGGGCTGCTTCCTGCTGTTCTCCATCGGCGTCGTCCTCGCCAACCTCGGCGCCGACCTCGTCTACGGGTGGCTCGACCCGCGGGTGCGCGGATGACCACCTCGATCGCCCGGGCCCGCCGCCGCGAGTCGGCGGCCCGCGTCTGGGCGGAGTTCCGCCGGCACCGCTCCGGCCTCGCCGGACTGGCCATCCTCACCTTCTTCATCGCGGTGGCTCTGTTCGCCCCGCTGCTCGCCGACGAGTCCGGGCTGGACGTCACGCAGGCCACCGGCGAGCCGCTCTCACCGCCTAGCCCCGAGTACCCGCTGGGCACCGACGAGAGCGGGCGCTCGGTGCTGACCCTGCTCATCTGGGGGGCCCGGGTCTCGCTGTTCGTCGGGCTGCTCGCCACCGTGATCTCGATGGTCATCGGCACCCTCGTTGGGGTCGCGGCCGGGCACTTCGGCGGCTGGTCCGGCGCCACGCTGAACCGCCTCACCGAGTGGTTCCTCGTGATCCCGTTCCTGCCGCTGGCGATCGTGCTCGCCACGATCCTCGGTCGCTCACTGGTCAACATCGCGGTGGTCATCGGCATCACCAGCTGGCCAGGGACGGCGCGGCTGATCCGCGCGCAGACCCTGGGCATCGAGGCCCGGCCGTTCCTCGAGCGGGCCAAGGCGCTCGGCGCCGGGCACTGGCACCAGATGACTCGGCACGTGCTGCCGAACGTCATGCCGATGGTGTTCGCCAACACCACGCTCACCGTCGCCATCGCGATCCTGTCCGAGACCACGCTGGCGTTCCTCGGTCTGGGCGACCCGCTGCGGCCGTCCTGGGGCAGCATGCTCGACTCGGCGTTCAGCTCCGGTGCCATCACCACCGGCGCGTGGTGGTACATCCTGCCGCCCGGCATCTGCGTCGTCCTCGTCGTGCTCGCCTTCACGCTGGTGGGCCGCGCGCTCGAGGCGGTCCTCAACCCCCGGCTGCGGGAGCGCTGAGCGATGCCGCTGCTGGACATCCAGGACCTGACGGTCACCTACCGCACCCGTGCCGGGGACGTGCCCGCCGTCCGCGGTGTCGACCTCTCCGTCGAGGCGGGGACGATGCTCGGCATCGCCGGGGAGTCCGGCTGTGGCAAGTCCACCCTGGCCAGCACCGTGCTGCGGCTCCAGCCGGCCACGGCCGTGGTCACCGGCCGGGTGCTGGTCGAGGGCGAGGACGTCCGCACGATGCGCTGGGGGCCGCTGCGGGCGCTGCGCTGGGCCCGCGCCTCGATCGTCTTCCAGGGCGCCCTGCACTCGCTCAACCCGGTCCGCACCGTGGGGCAGCAGGTCGCCGAGCCGATCCTGCTGCACGAGAAGGTGACCGAGCGGCAGGCCGCCGCCCGGGTGGGCGAGCTGCTGGAGCGGGTCGGCCTGCCCGCCCGGCGAGCTACGACGTTCCCCCACCAGCTGTCCGGCGGGCAGAAGCAGCGGGTGATGATCGCCATGGCGCTGGCCTGCCGCCCCCGGCTCGTGGTCGCCGACGAGCCGACGACGGCGCTGGACGTCATGGTCCAGGCACAGGTCCTGGACCTGCTCCGCGAGCTGGTCCGCGACATGGACCTCGGGCTGGTCATCATCAGCCACGACCTGTCGGTGCTCGGGACCACCGCGGACCGGGTCGCCGTGATGTACGCGGGCAAGGTGGTCGAGACGGGCCCCGCCGACCGGGTGTTCAGCGATCCGAGGCACCCGTACGGTGCCGCGCTCGCGGCGGCCTTCCCCACCATCGGCGACCCGGCGTCCCGGCTGGCACCACGCGGCCTGCCGGGTGACCCGCCGGACCCCATGGCCCTGCCCCCCGGGTGCCCGTTCCACCCCCGCTGCCCGGAGGCCACGGCGGCCTGCAACGGCGCCGAGCCGGCGCTGCTGCCGGTCGGCCCCGGCCGCTCCGCCGCCTGCATCCGGCTGGAGCCGACGTCGTGACCCCCGTGCTGGAGGCCCGCGACCTCGCGGTGGTCTTCCGCGGCCGCGGCCGCGAGCCCGCCGCCCGGGCGGTGGACGGCGTCGACCTCGCGGTCCGCCGAGGGGAGATCCTCGCCCTGGTCGGGGAGTCCGGATGCGGCAAGACCACCCTGGCCCGCGCCCTGCTCGGCCTGGTGCGTCCGGCGCGTGGCGAGGTCCGTGTCGACGGCGCGCCGCTGGGCTACTCGTCGAGGGACCTCAAGGGCTATCGCCGCCGGGTCCAGCTCGTCCTGCAGGACCCGTCCGGGGCGCTCAACCCGCGGCAGACGGTCTACGAGGCCGTGGCCGAGGGGCTGCGGATCCACCGGGTCGCCGGCGACGAACGAGAGCTCGTCGGCCGGGCGCTGGCCCGGGCCGGCCTGCGCCCGCCGGAGCGCTTCTTCCTGTCGTTCCCGCACGAGCTGTCCGGCGGCCAGCGCCAGCGGGTGGTGATCGCCGGGGCGCTGGCGCTCGACCCGGAGGTCATCGTCGCCGACGAGCCGGTGTCCTCGCTGGACGCCTCGGTCCGCGGGGAGATCCTCGCCCTGCTGCTGCGGCTGCGCGACGAGCTCGGGCTCACCGTCCTCGTCGTCACCCACGACCTCGGCCTGGCCTGGAACGTCGCCGACCGGATCGCGGTGATGTACCTCGGCCGGGTCGTCGAGGAGGGGCCCACCGAGCAGGTGCTCGCCGAGCCGCGGCACCCGTACACCCGCGCGCTGCTGTCGGTCGTCCCGGAGATCCGCCACGTGGCGCCCGTGGTCCTGGCCGGCGAGCCCCCCGACCCGACCCGCGTACCGGCCGGCTGCCGGTTCCACCCCCGCTGCCCCGCTCTGGCGGACGGCACCGCCGCGGCCGCGGGCATCGCCGAGCGGTGCCGCGTCGAGCCGGTGCCCGTGCTGCCCGCCGACCAGGGCCACCGGGCGGCGTGCTTCCTGCCGCTGGTCAGTCGCTGACCAGCACCTCCAGCGCGTCCATCTCCGCCGCGAACGCCGCCTCGAGGGCTTCGGCGTCCGGCACCACCGTCGCGTCGGTCTTGAAGCCCACGAGCACCGACCCGTCGTAGCTGAAGATCGAGATCCCGACGGCGTGCCGTCCCGAGCTGGGCACCCAGCCGAGGATGCCGGCGATCCGCGTCCCCGCCATGTACCGCGGCGCGGTCGGTCCCGGGACGTTGGTGAGCACGCCGAACGCCTTGGCCGAGAAGAAGTCGACCAGCCGGCGCTCGAGGTCCGGCGTCGTCCGGCCGATGGTCGTGAGCAGCCCGAAGGTGAGCGCAGCCTCCGGCGAGTGCTTGATCGAGTCCATCCGGCGCTTGGCCTCCGCCAGCCGCTCGAGCGGGGCGGCGGTGGCCACCGGCAGCGGCAGCAGGACCAGCGCGAACTGGTTGCCGAGCTCCCGGGGCAGCGGCTGGTCCAGCGGGCGGATGTTCACCGGCACCATCGCGGTGAGGTCCACCGGGTCGCCCCCGTGGTCGACGACGTACCGGCGGACCCCGCCGGCGACGGCCGCGACCAGCACGTCGTTGACCGTGCCCCCGGACAGCCGGGCGACCCGCTTGACCGCCGCGAGGTCGCGCGGCTCGCAGAGCAGCGCCCGCTTCGGGATCCCCGGGGTGCCGGTGAGCGGCGTCAGCGGCGTGCTGCCGAGGAAGACCTTGTTGGCGATCCGGGCGGTGCTCATGACCTGGGAGAGCGCGTCCAGTGCGTGTGAGGGCACCGCCAGGTGCGGCAGGTCGCCGAGCACGTGCAGCCCGCCGCGGGCCACGGCCTCGGCGCCGGCGACCGCGGCGGCGACGGTCCCACCCAGCCCATGCCGGTCGTGCCGGGACCGCCACTGGTCCTCGTCGTCCACGCGCAGGTCGGCGTCCGGGACGTCGTCGGTGAGGGACAGGGCCACCCGGCCCAGCGCGATGCCGTCCGCCAACGCGTGGTGCAACCGCAGCACGACGGCCGCGCCGGGGCCGAACGCGTCCACGAGGTGGGCCTCCCAGAGGGGACGGTCACGGGGCAGCGGCCTCGGCATCTGCTCCTCGATGAGGCGCTGCAGCGCCGCACGGTCGCCGGGCGCGGGGAGCGTGACCCGGTGCAGGTGGCGCTCGAGGTCGAAGCCCGGGTCGTCCTCCCAGTGCGGCAGGCCGAGGGGAGTCGACGGCGGGACCGGCCGCTGCGTGAAGACCGGATAGCGCTCCACCAGCCGGGCCCGAACCACCTCGGCGAAGCGCGCCCAGTCCACCGGCGAGTCGAACCACACGACGATGTCGATGACCATGAGGTTGTCGGGGCGGTCCATGTTGAGCCAGACCGTGTCGATCGGGCCGATGGTCCGTTCACCACTCATGGGCCGATCGTGTGCGTCTGCCCGCCGTTCGGCCAGGGGACAACGGCCCCTTCCGCGGGCCGCCCGGGGCCGCCACTACCGTCCGGCCCATGTCCCTCGCGGCCACCGAACCCCTCGACCCGGCCACGCAGCGACAGGTGGCCGTCGACCTGTTCGACCACTGCTGGACGCTGCTGCGCCTGCCCGCACGCACCCTCGACCAGGACGACGAGCTGCTGCACGCCGCACACGCCTCACGGCACCACTGGGGCGTGGTCGGCACCGTGGCCAACCGGGCCCGTGGCGAGTGGATGTGCTCACGGGTGTACGCCGAGCTCGGCCGCCCCGAGCCCGCCCTCTACCACGCCTACCGGGCGCTGGCCCTCGTCGAGGCGGGGGGCGAGGGCATCGCGGACTGGGACCACCCGGCGGCCCTGGAGGCCCTGGCCCGGGCGCACCTCGCCGCCGGTGACGCGGCCAGTGCCGCCGCCACGGCCGCGGCGGCGCGGTCCGCGCTCGCCGGCGTGTCCGACGCCGACGACCGGGCCGTCGTGGAGCAGGACCTCGCGGCGCTGGGCCTCTAGCCGAGCAGGTCCACGACCAGGCCGGCCGGCACGGCGTGCGCGGTGTTCCCGCCGCGCCCCACCACGGTGACGGCCTGCAGCATCGAGTTGAGCACCGCCTCCTCGGTGGCCTCGACGACAGCCGCGAAGAGGTCGTTGAGGTCACTCCCCCCGAGGGGGATGCCGTCCAGCCGCCCCCCTCGGTCGCAGCGCAGGCCGGTGGCCGCGGCCAGGAAGATCTCGCCGCTGCCGTGCGTGGCGACCGACCCGGGCCGGGCCAGGCCCAGGCCCACCCGGCGGGCCAGCCGGGTGCACCCGGAGCCGTCGACCGGCGCGTCCGTGACGACCACGCCGATGCAGGACCCGGCGTCCGCGGGGTCGGCGCCGTCCGGCCCGGCCGGGGCGCAGCCGGGGACGTCGGCGGGGATCAGCCGCCCCATGGGCACGCCGGCCACGGTGAGCCGCTCCCGGTCGCCGAAGTTGGTGAGCAGCAGGACCGCAACGGTGTGCCCGCCGACGGTGACCCGCGAGGCGGTGCCGATGCCGCCCTTGAACCCCAGGCAGCACATGCCGGTGCCGGCTCCGACCGCCCCCTCGGGCGGCGGCCCGGCCGAGCCGCGGGACGTCAGTGCCGCCTCCCACGCCGCCCGGACGTCGTCCCGGGCCACCTGCATCCGGCGGACCTCGTTGAGGAACGAGTCGTCGCACTCGGCCACGACGGGGATCGCCACCTCCTCACCGATGCGGGGCTCGCGCTCGGCCAGCAGCTCGCAGGCCGCGTCGTAGACCCGGCCGAGCTGCATCGTCGAGGTGAGGAAGACCGGGGTCTCCAGCTGCCCCCACTCCAGGGCGGTGACCAGCCCGGTGCACTCCCCCGCCCCGTTGAGGATCGCCGCGCCGGCGGGCACCGGGCGGGGGAACGCGTCCTCGGCGACGACGAGCACGGTGACGCCGGTCCGCGCCGTGCCGCGCCCCTGCGGCGGTGCCGGCTCGTCCCGCCACACGGTGGCGTGGCCCAGCCCGACGCCGGCCACGTCCAGCACCGAGTTCGTGGGCCCGGGCGGCAGGGTCCCGATGCGGATGCCCAGGTCGGCGGCGCGCGGCATGCTGGCATCCTGCCCCACATGGCCCTGTCGATGGTCTGGTCCGCGGACTGCCTGCAGCACGACCCGGCGGGGGAGGTCTGGGTCGGGGTCCACACGCCCGGGACGGAGCGCCCGGCCCGCGCCACCGTCGTCCGGGAGGCCGTGCTGGCCGCCGGGGCCACCGAGGTCCCCGCCGCGGCCCACCCGGACTCCGACCTGCTGGCCGTGCACGACGCGGCGCTGCTCGACCACCTCCGAACCGTGCACGCCGAGTGGGTCGCGGCCGGCCTACCGGCCGACCCCGGCCAGCCGCAGGTGGTTCCGTACCTGTTCCCCACCGCTGGGCTGCTCGCCGGGCTGCCGCTGCGACGGGCCACCGCGGTGCACGCCCGGGCCGGCCGGTTCTGCTACGACACGATGACCCTGGTCGGCGCGGGCACCTGGGCCGCGGCACGGGGCGCGGCGGACGCGGCGCTGACCGCCGCCGACCTGGTGACCGCGGCGGGCGCCCGAGTCGTCTTCGCCGCCTGCCGGCCACCCGGCCACCATGCCGGGCCGGACTCCTTCGGCGGCTCGTGCTACCTCAACAACGCGGCGCTGGCAGCACAGGCGCTGCGCCGGGCCGGCCACGAGCGCGTAGCCGTCGTCGACGTGGACGCCCACCACGGCAACGGGACCCAGGCGGTCTTCTACGACCGCGGTGACGTGCTCTACTGCTCCGTCCACGTCGACCCGGGAGCCGGCTGGTTCCCGCACTACGTGGGCTTCGCCGACGAGACCGGCCGGGGGGACGGCGTCGGCGCCACCCGGAACGCCCCCCTGCCCCCGGGGGCCGATGACCGGCCGTGGCTGGACGCCGTCCGGAGCCTGGCCGCGGCCGTGGCCGGGCACGGGGCGGGGGCGCTGGTCGTCTCCCTCGGCGTCGACGCGGCCGCCGACGACCCGGAGAGCCCGCTGCAGGTGAGCCCGGACGCGTACCACGCTGCGGGCACCGAGCTGGCGGCGCTGGGCCTGCCCGTCGTGGCGGTGCTCGAGGGCGGCTACCACCTGCCGACGCTCGGGCCCCTCGTGGTCGCGACCCTGGAGGGGCTCACCGGTAGCGTGTCGGCGTGATCGAGGTCGCCGGGCTCACCAAGCACTTCGGCCCGGTCAC
>JALOLN010000213.1 GCA_025455945.1 Actinomycetes bacterium | reverse complement strand
ACGTTGCCCCGCTTCAGCTTCAGCGTCGGCGTGAGGTGCCCGTCGTCCTCGGTGAAGTCCGTGGCCAGGAGCCGGAACCTGCGGATCGCCTCGGCCCGCGACACCGCCTCGTTGGCGCCGTCGACGGCCTCCTGCACCGCCGCCAGCACGGCCGGGTCCGCGACGGCCTGCTCGACCGTGAGGTCGGTGCCCCGGCCGTGTGCGGCCAGCCAGCCCGGCAGGGACTCACGGTCTAGGGTGACCAGCGCGGCCACGTAAGGGCGGTTGTCCCCCACGACCATGCACTGGCTCACCAGCGGATGGGACCGGATCCGGTCCTCCAGGACCGTGGGGGCGACGTTCTTGCCGCCGGCGGTGACGATGAGCTCCTTCTTGCGGCCGGTGATCGTGAGGTAGCCGTCCTGGTCCAGCTCGCCGATGTCCCCTGAGTGGAACCAGCCGTCGGCGTCGATCGCCTCGGCGGTGGCCGCCGGGTTGCCGTGGTAGCCGCGGAAGACGATCGGCCCCTTGATCAGCACCTCGCCGTCGGCAGCGATGCGCACGGTGGTCCCCGGGACCGGCTGCCCGACCGTGCCCACCCGCAGCGCGTCCGGACGGTTGACGTTGGAGGCGCCCGAGACCTCGGTGAGGCCGTAGCCCTCGAGGATCGTCAGGCCGATCCCCCGGTAGAAGTGCCCCAGCCGGGCGCCCAGCGGCGCGCCCGCCGACACCGAGTAGCGCACGCGGCCCCCCATCGCATCGCGCAGCTTGGCGTAGACCAGCCGGTCGAAGACGGTGTGCTGCAGGCGCAGCCACCACCCCACCTGGCCGGCCTGCTCGGCCCGGCTGTACGCCTCCGAGACGTGGGCAGCCCGGTCGAAGATCCGGCCCTTCCCATCCGCCGCCGCCTTGGCCTGTGCCCGGTTGTAGACGGTCTCGAAGACACGGGGCACGGCCAGGACGAAGGTGGGCCGGAACCCGACGAGGTCGGTCGCCAGGTTCTTCGCGTCCGGCGCGTGGCCGAGCACGACCCCGGAGCGCAGGCAGCCGATCTCGACGACCCGGCCGAAGACGTGCGCCAACGGCAGGAAGAGCAGGGTCGAGCCCGAGGGGTTGAACAGGTCGCCCATGCTGGCGCAGATGTTGCCGACCTCCGCCAGGAAGTTGCCGTGGGTGAGCTCGCAGCCCTTGGGCCGCCCGGTGGTGCCGGAGGTGTACACCAGCGTCGCGGTGCTGTCCCGGCCCAGCGCCCGCCGGCGGGCCGTGACCTCGGCGTCCGGCACGCCCGCCCCGGACGCCGTGAGGTCGGCGATCGCGCCCTCGTCGAGGACCCACACCGAGGCCAGCCTCGGCAGCCGGGGGCGGACCTGGGCCACGGTCGCCGCGTGGTGCGGTGCCTCGACGACGCAGCCGACCGCGCCGGAGTCGCCGAGGATCCACTCGATCTGCTCTGCGGACGACGTCTCGTAGATCGGCACCGGCACCGCACCCGCCGACCAGATGGCGAAGTCGGCGACGGTCCACTCGTACCGGGTCCGGGACAGCAGCCCGACCCGGTCGCCGACGCCCACCCCTGCGGCGATCAGCCCCTTGGCGAGGGCGTCGACCTCGGCGAGGAACTGCGAGGTCGTCACGTCGGTCCAGGCGCCGTCGACGTGGCGGCGCAGCTGCACGCGGTGCGGTTCGGTGGCGGCGCTGTCGACGACGAGGTCGGTGAGGTTCGCGGTCTCCGGCACGTCGACCAGGGCCGGGACGGACTTCTCGCTCAGAGCCATGGCCCAATGTCGCGGCTGCCCCACTCCGCCCGCAAGACCCGACGGACGCCGTCAGCCGGTCGCGGCCGCCCGGGCGACCGCGTCGAGCGCCGTGGCGACGTCGGCGGACACCGACAGCGGCAGCACCCACGCCCCCTCGCCGGTGATGCGCGCCGACACCGCCTCGACCATCAGCCGGTACGGGTCGCAGGCCGGGAACTGCTCCTCCCGCGCCTCGCCGTCCTCCTCCACCCGCAGCACCGACGGCGCCAGCCAGCTGGTGAACGCGGGGTGGGCGAGCTCGAGGCGCAGGCTCGGAGCCGTCACCTGCCACCCCTGGGACTCGGGCCCCTCGAACGACGCGGTCACCTCGCCGCGGCCGGCCGGGTGGCCGAGGACGGCGGTCGTCGTGAGGTCCACGCCGGTCGGGCCACGCCGCTGCTCGGCGGCGACCACCGATACCGGGCCGGGTCCCAGCGACGCCAGGGCCGCCGCCACCGCGTAGCACCCGACGTCGAGCAGGGCGCCGCCGCCGCGCTCGGGCCGCAGCCGGTAGCTGTCCGCCGGCACGCCCGGGAAGGTGAACCAGGTGCGCACGTCGCGCGGGCCTGGTGCCTCGGCCAGCAGCTGCTCGGCACGCCGGGTGCGGGGGTGCCAGCGGTTCCAGGACGCCTCGACGAGCAGGCGTCCGGCGGCGGTGGCGGAGTCGGCCAGGGCCGAGACCTCGCCGGCGTCCAGGCCCAGTGGCTTCTCGCACAGGACGTGCTTGCCTGCGGCTAGGGCGCGCCGCGCCCACGGCAGGTGGTCGTCGTTGGGCAGCGACACGTACACCGCGTCCACGTCGTCCGCCGCGCAGACCGCGCCGTAGTCGGTCACCGTCCGCACCGGCTCGAGGGCCACCGCCCGGGCCGGGTCGCGTGCTCCGACCACCTGGAGGACGGCGCCGTCGGCCGCGTGGACCGCCGGGGCCAGGGCGCGGGACGCGACGTACCCGGCACCGAGGAAGCCCCAGCGCACCGGGCCGGGGTGGCTCACCGTGGGACGACGGGCCGGCCGGAGTCGGAGACCGACTCCCGGGCCGCCTCCAGGACCGCCAGCACCCTGCGCGACTGCTCGCCGGTGACGGTCATCGGCAGGCCCCACAGCACGCGGTCGGCCAGCTCGCGGTGGAAGAGGTACGGCTCGGGCAGCGGCGTCGCCACCCGGGTGACGCTGCCGTCGGGGGCGTGCAGCTCGACCGTCGGCGGGGAGTCGGCCGGGGCCAGCACGTCCTCGACCAGCGTGCCGATGTCGCTGCGGGAGACGACCCGCTCGGTCCGCCAGCTCCCCACGACGGCGCCCCGGGTGCCGAGGACGTACCACCGCGGCTTCAGGGCGGCGGCCAGGTCGGAGTGCACGAACTCGGCCTCCGCGCCGTCCACGAAGCGGACCGTGACCCGTGAGTGGTCAGCGTTGGTGACGTCGAACCAGCGCCGCTTGTGCGCAGCGGCGGTGACGTAGTCGATCTCGCCCGGGAGCAGGTCGAGCACCTGGTCCAGCAGGTGGGCGCCCCAGTCGTAGAACGCGCCGCCGGACACGTCCTCGTCGGAGTGCCACAGGTTGCAGGGGTGCCCGTAGCCCCCGACGAACGTCTCGATGTGGAACACCTCGCCGACGGCGCCGGCCCGGACCAGCCGGGCCAGGGCCAGGTAGTCCGGGTCGAACCGCCGGTTCTGGTACACCACGGCGAGCCGGCCGGTCTCCCGCGCCGCCGTCAGGACCTCGTCCGCCTCGGTGGTCCGCAGCGCGAAGGGCTTCTCCACGACGACGTGCTTGCCCGCCCGGAGGGTGCGCAGCGCCCACGGCGCGTGCGTGTTGGGCGGGGTCGAGACCACGACGGCGTCGACGTCGTCGCGCTCCAGCAGCTCGTCCGCCACTGCCGTCGTGGGCACGCCGTCGCTGGCGGCCGCCGCGAGGGCCCGGCGCTCGCTGGAGGTGTCGCACACGGCGGCGAGCCGGAGCCCGTCGACGGCGCGCACAGCACGGCTGTGCTCGTGCCCGATGGCGCCGTAGCCGAGCAGGCCGACGCCCACCGGCCGCGGCGGCGGCTCGCCGCACGCCAGCCGGACGAGCTGCACGAGCAGCCGGGTCGCCGACCGGTCGTCGACGGCGTCCGGCGTGGTCCCCATCGTCCACGCCGCGGTGGCGGTCGACGGGCGCCAGGTCAGGACGGGGTGGTCGGCCAGGCCGACGCG